>NZ_KV796447.1:0-54554 GCF_001809185.1 Corynebacterium sp. HMSC072G08 | reverse complement strand
CGCCAATCTGATCCGTGAGCGGCTTGCCAGCGGAGCCCGCGACGTTCCGATTCCCTGATGGCACGGCGGTCCACGCGTGCTCCGTGGTCACCGACCCCGACCCGCGCGTCGTGTGGCAGGACTACCCAGCGCCGGTTGCTGGCGGGGCGAACCTCGGATTCATCCACTCCTCTGTCCACGGCGAGTACAGCCGCTCAGAGTGCCTGCCGGCCTCAGTCGCGGAGCTCGCGAGCGTGGGCTACGACGCGTGGGTGATGGGCCACGTGCACCGACGCATCACCGAGAGCGACGACCCATTCATCGGCTGGGCGGGCATGGGCCACGCGCTGCTCTTCGACGAGCAGACGGGGCGCGTGACGGAGGTCTAGGCCGTGACCTCGATCTGGTTGCCCTCGGCATCGAGGAACGCGCACTCATAGTAACCGTCGCCCGTGGTGCGCGGTCCGGAGAGGATCTCGAACCCGCCCTCGCGCAAGCGCTTGGCCATGGCATCGACGGCGTCCTGGGATCCGAGGGAGAAGGCAACGTGGTTCCATCCGGCGGCATCGGAAAGCGAGGCCGACTCGTGACCGGGGCGGGACATGATTTCTAGGCGCGTGGAGTCCTCGAAAGACAGGAAGTACGTGCGCAGACCCGTGCGCGGGTTGTGGTACTACTCATTCGAGGTCGCGTCGAAATACTCGATGAAGAACGCGCGGGCGGCCTCGAGGTCGCGGACGTACATCGCTGCGTGGTCAATGCGTGGCATGCAGCCCAGAGTACGCGAAAGGGCCCGAGGAGAACCTCGGGCCCTACAGCGGGGTTTTAGGCGTTCTTTGCCACGGTGGCGGTCGCGCCCTTGACGACCTCATGGACGTCGCCGGTGAGCGGCTCGGTGGTCACCGTGAAGTCGGTCGCGAGGACCTCGTCTGCGATGTGATCCTTGTGGCGGTTTGCCCACTCCTCCTTGTCCGCGGGCACGGACAGGACGGCGGTGATGCGGTCCGAGACCTCGAAGCCGGAGGCCTTGCGGGCATCCTGGAGGCCGCGGATAACGTCGGCGGCCCAGCCCTCGGCCTCGAGCTCCTCGGTGACGTTCGTGTCGAGGACGACGAGGCCGTCGAGCCCATCGATGCGCGCCGTCGACTCCGGGTTGGCCGCCTGCAGGCGCTCCGTGTACTCGTCCGGCGTCAGCTCGATATCGCCGTCGACGAGAACATTCTCGCCCTGGCGCTCGTAGTTGCCGGCCTTCAGGTTCTTGATGGCGCGCTGAACGTCGCGGCCCAGGCGCGGGCCGGCGACCTTGGCGTTGCAGACAACCTGGAAGGTACCAACCGAGTCGACGTCGTCAGTGAGCGTGACTTCCTTGACGTTGACCTCGTCGCGGATGATGTCCTTGAAGTCGGCCAGCTGAGCGGAGTTGCTCATCGCGACAGTCAGGCCCGGCAGCGGCAGGCGGTTGCGCAGCTTGTTGGACTTGCGCACCGAGCTTGCTGCCGATGCCACCGCGCGCGTCGCGTCCATGGAGGCCACGAGGTCGGCATCCGCCGGGTAGTCCGCGGCCTTCGGGAAGTCCGCGAGGTGGACAGAGCGCTCGCCGGTGAGGCCGCGGTAGATGACCTCGGCGACGTGCGGGAGCAGCGGGGCGACGACGCGGGTGACGGTCTCGAGCACCGTGTAGAGGGTGTTGAAAGCCTCGGGGTGCTCAGCCTCGCCGGCCCAGAAACGGTCGCGGGAGCGGCGCACGTACCAGTTGGTGAGGGCATCGGCGAACAGGCGCACGTGCTCGGTGGCCGCCGCGATATCCGTGTTATCGAGGGCATCGGCCACGCCCGCGACCAGGTCGTGGGTCTTCGCCAGGATGTAGCGGTCCAGGACGTTGGTCGACGAGGTGTCGAACTTCGCTTCCTGGCCGGCGTAGAGCTGGAGGAAGGTGTACGCGTTCCAGATTGGCAGGATGGCCTGGCGCACGCCCTCGCGGATGCCTTGCTCGGTGACGATGAGGTTGCCGCCACGCAGGATGGGGCTGGACATGAGGAACCAGCGCATGGCATCAGAACCGTCGCGGTCGAAGACCTCGTTGACGTTCGGGTAGTTGCCCTTGGACTTGGACATCTTCAACCCGTCGTTACCTAGCACAATGCCGTGGGCGACGACCTTCTTGTACGCCGGGCGATCGAAGAGCGCGACGGAGAGGACGTGCATGACGTAGAACCAGCCGCGGGTCTGGCCGGAGTACTCGACGATGAAGTCGGACGGCGAGTGAGTCTCGAACCAATCCTTGTTCTCGAACGGGTAATGCTTCTGCGCGAACGGCATGGAACCGGACTCGAACCAGCAGTCGAGGACGTCCGGGACGCGGACCATCATGGACTTGCCGGTCGGGTCGTCCGGGTTCGGGCGGGTGAGCTCGTCGATGTACGGGCGGTGCAGGCTGGTCGGGCGCACGCCGAAGTCGGCCTCGAGCTCGTCGAGGGAGCCGTAGACGTCCACGCGCGGGTACTCCGGGTTGTCAGAGACCCAGGCCGGGATCGGCGCGCCCCAGTAACGGGTACGCGAGATGTTCCAGTCGCGGGCGCCCTCGAGCCACTTGCCGAACTGGCCATCACGGATGTGCTGCGGCAGCCACTCGATCTCGTTGTGGTTGAGCTCGACCATGCGGTCGCGGAACTCGGTGACCTTGACGAACCAGGCCGGGAGAGCCTTGTAGATGAGCGGCTCGCCCGAGCGCCAGGAGTGCGGGTAGGAGTGCTCGATGGTCACGTGGCGCACGACGCGGCCTGCGGCCTTCAAGTCCTTGATGATGCTCTTGTTCGCGTCGAAGACGAGCTGGCCCTCGTACGGCGGGACCTGCGAGGTGAACTCGCCGTCCTCGTCGACGGGGATGACGAGCTCGATGTCGTACTTGTTGCACGTATTCATATCGTCTTCACCGAAAGCCGGGGCTTGGTGGACGACGCCGGTGCCGTCCTCGGTGGTGACGTAGTCCGCCAGGATTACCTGGAAGCCGTTGCGCAGGTCCTTGAAGAAGTCAAAGATCGGCTGATACGTAAAGCCCGCGAGTTCGGCGCCGCTGAACGTCGCCAGCTCCTCAACCTCGCCCAGCTCTTTAGCCAGGGTGCCGGTGAGCGCCTGCGCCATGATGAAGGTCTGGCCAGCAAAGTCGCCGTCCGTGGCCTTGATGAGTGCGTAGGTGACCTCCGGGTTCACAGCGAGAGCCGAGTTGGACGGCAGGGTCCAGGGGGTGGTCGTCCAGGCGAGGAAGGCGGCATCGGAAAGCTCGGGATGCGCGGCGAGGGTCTGCTCGGCCGCGGTGCCCTCGCGCGCGCCGGTGACCGGGAAGGTCACGGTGAGCGTCGGATCCTGGCGCATCTTGTAGGAGTCGTCGAGACGGGTCTCTTGGTTAGACAGCGAGGTGTGCTCGGCCCAGGAATACGGCAGGACGCGGAAGCCCTGGTAGATAAGGCCCTTGTCGTAGAGCTCCTTGAACGCCCACATGACCGACTCCATGTAGTCGATGTCCATGGTCTTGTAGCCGTTTTCAAAATCGACCCAGCGAGCCTGGCGGTTGACGTAGGCTTCCCACTCGTCCGTGTACTCGAGGACGGACTTGGCGCAGTACTCGTTGAACTTCTCCAGGCCCATCTCTTCGATCTGGCCCTTGTCCGTGATGCCCAGCTGCTTCTCGGCCTCGAGCTCGGCCGGCAGGCCGTGAGTGTCCCAACCGAAGACGCGCGGGACGTGGAAGCCGGCCATCGTGCGGTAGCGCGGAACGATGTCCTTGACGTAGCCGGTGAGCAGGTGGCCGTAGTGCGGCAGACCGTTGGCAAACGGCGGGCCGTCGTAGAAAACGTACTCGGGGCATCCTTCGGTTTGTTCAAGGCTTGCCTTAAACGTGTCGTCCTGGGCCCAGTACTTCTGGACGATTTCTTCCATGTCCGGGAAGCGGCTGGAACCGCCGGTCATATCGACCTTGGGGTAGACGTTGCCTACGCTGTCGCTCATTGATTCATCCTTCACGCTGTCGTTGACTGCTGCAGGGACGCGCCTCGCGGCTCGCGGTACCACCCTGCTTGGACCGGTTGCCCGGCCCCGCTTGATTCGTGAAGGAGATGTCGGTCCCACCCGTTCGGTTCTACTGAGCCCAAGGCCGTTCTTCCGAAATGCTCCCCGGTGATGGCCGGATCAGTGCATGTATCTAATAACTATAGCTTGAATGTCAAGCGGAGTTAGAACTCCATGCGCTCCCAGTCGCCGAAGAAGTCCCTGTGGCCGTCCATCCAGGCAAGGAAGCACTCCCCTGCCGCGGCGATATCGAGTTCAACTGCACGGAAATGGCGCTCGGGTCCGCCGTCACGCACCTCGACTTCGAAGCCACCCGCGGCGGAGTCGTAGAGGCTTTGGATGTACTGCACGCCGGGTGTTGCGGCGGATGCGATGTGGAGGAACTCCGCCAGCATGCCCGAGCCGCCGGTGCCGGCCTGTGCGTCGAGCGTCTCCTGTGCACGAGCCATACGCCGCAGGAGCTGAGGTACGCCGCGGCGGGAGGCGAAGCGGACCTCATAGTCGAGGGTGCGGGTGCGGAAGTCGCGGGTCTCGTCGCCGAAGGCAAGTGGCACGGCGCCGGGCTGGGCGACCATCTGCAAACCGAAGCGCGCGACGGCGGGTTCCATGTCGCGCAGAAGGCGCTCCATATGGGCGCCGTCGGTCTCGATAACGAGGACGCGGTCGCCGGCCACACGCGCGAGTGGATACCGGTGGACCGTGGCCTGAAGCAGGTTTTCCAGCGTGTGCGTCGAACCGATGGGTCGCGCAAGACGCTCGATCGCCGCTTGAGCGACGGGCAGCGAGTCGGCGGGGATGAAGCCATCCGCGTCGCGGTCGGGCTCGACGAGCAGAAGGGAATGCGTGGGCACGTCCCATTCCTCGAGACCCAGGAAATCACCGGAATCCGTCACGGCGGCTACTTATCCCCTTCGGCGACGTCGCGCGCGGTGGGCTCCGCGTGGTCCACGATGCGTACGCGGTCTTGGCGGTGTTTCTTCACCCAGTCCGCCGTAAAAAGGATGAGCCCCAGGCCTGCTGCAACGAAGAGACCGACGAGCGCCGCCAGCGTACCGGTCGAGATGTAATAAACGAGCGCCACGAAGGCAACGAGCGCCAAAACAAGGGCGGCGATGAGCATGAAAGAACACTCCCGGAAAGTAAGAACAGATTGGCCTCTAGCCTACCGCGCACAACGCGAAACCCCCGCCGCCAGCACCGCGTGGGCGCTGAGGGACGGGGGTTGGAAGCGGGTCAGGCTTAGTTGTTGCCAGCCTCGCCGTTCGGGGCAGCGGAGCCGCGGGCCTCGAGCTCCTCGAGCTGGGACTCGAGCAGGGTCTTCAGGCGAGTGCGGTACTCGCGCTCGAAGGTGCGCAGCTCGGCGATGCGCGTCTCGAGGGCGGCCTGCTGCTGCTTCACCGTGTTCATGATGTCGGTGTGCTTCTTCTCAGCGTCAGCCTGCAGGGCTGCAGCCTTCTCCTCGGCCTGGCGAATCTGAGCCTCAGCGCGGGAATTGGCGTCGGCCTCGGTCTGCTGAGCCTTGGCCTCGGCGTCGGACACGAGTTTCTTGGAGCGGGTGTCTGCGTCGAGCAGCTGAGCGTCGTACTTCTTCTGAGCCTCAGCCAGCTGGGACTTGGAACGGGTGTCCGCGTCGGTGAGCTGTTTCTCGGCGGCCGAGCGGGCCTCGGAAAGCAGGGACTCGGACTCTGCCTTCGCCTCGGAGGTGAGGCGGTCTGCCATCTCCTGCGCCAGGCCCAGGACCTTGGCGGCCTGCATGTGCGTGTCAGCGGTGGCCAGGCCAGCGCCTGCGGCGGCACCGGCAGCGCCAGCACCCGCGGCGGCAACGCCGGACTTCTGCGTGCTATTCGCAGCGGACTTCTTCAGCTGCTCGTTGTCGCGCTTGGCGGCCTCGAGTTCCTTCTTCAGGGACTCGGCCTCGGACTTGGCCTTAGCAGCCTGCTCCTGGGCAGCCTTGAGCTCAGCGGAAGCAGCAGCGGCGCCAGCAGCCTTGTTGGACTCGCCAGCGTGCGCGGCCTTCTCGGCCTCGGCGCGGGCAGCCTTGAGGTCCGCAGCGGCCTTGGTGGACTCTTCCTTGGCCTTGGCGGCCTCGGACTTGGCAGCAGAAGCCTCGTCCTGCGCGGACTTGAGCTTGGACTCGTAATCAGCCTTGAGCTTGGCCTCAATCTCCTTGCGCAGAGCGGCCTCGTCGACGCCCTTGGCACCAGCCGCACCTGCGGCAGAGCCCGCGGACTTCAGATCCTCAACCTGTGCGGCGAGGTCATCGTTTTCGTCCTGCAGCTGGGCAAGAGTGTCCTCTACGAGGTCGAGGAACTGATCGACCTCGTCCTCGTTGTAGCCACGCTTGCCAATCGGCGGCTTGCTGAAAGCGACGTTGTGTACATCAGCGGGTGTCAGCGGCATTGACTTCTCTTCCCCTTCAAGTCGGTGCGCCCCGGAGGTTCCGAGGCAGTGCGGAGATGTGACAGGCCTACGCCCGAGCTCGCCGCGCGCCGCCTGAAACGACTGCGACGAGGAACCGACGCGGTTCCTTACAAACTATTATTTTAAACAATCATAAGTCCACAAAGCGGACTGTCTCACTCATTGTAGCCAAATGGGCGCGTTCGTGAACATTAACTACACGTTCAGACTAATAGCGACCATGCGATCCACCCCCACGACACGACACCGCAGGAGGGGTCAAAGGCCTAGACCAAGGTGCGGACAACCACCGTGGACAGCAAGCCCAGCAGCAGGAAAAGCACGATAATGGACACGTCGAGCGAGACGTTTCCCAAGCGCAACGGCGGGATAATCTTGCGCAGCCCCTTCACAGGCGGGTCAGTGACCGCGAAGAGGGGTTCGGCCACGAGGGTAAACCACCGCGGCGGGCGGAAATTCCGAGAGAACGACGCGACCATTTCCACAATGATGCGGATAATAAGCGCGAAAGAAAACAGTCGGATTAGCGCGTACAGGATGATGCCGATTTCACTCACGCCCATCGAGCCTAGACGAGGAACACCGAGCATGAGAAAAGCCCCGCCGAACTCACGGGGTGAGTTCGCGCAGGGCGTACGCCGCCCGCTTACGGGTGCGGCGAGGAAAAGGCTTAACGTAGGCCAGCGATGCGCTCGAGCTCGGAGCGGTCGATGTCGACCTCCGGCGGGATGATGACGAAGACCAGGCGGTCAGTGTCCATGCCCGAGGTGAGCTTGAGCATGCGGGAGCCCTCGAAGGCGTAGACCAGGCCAGCGGCGAAGTCGATGAGTCGCTTGTCGTGCCCCGGCTTGGCGTCGGTGACCTCGAAGACGACCGCGTCGCCATCGCGGAACGGAGCACCGACCTTGGTGGCCTCGCGGTAGCTCACCAGGGAGACCGGAACGATGGTCGGCTGGTAGGACGCATGCGGGGCACGCGTCGGGACGGACGAAGCCGGCTCGTATTCGTGCGCGGCCGGCGCCGTGCGCGGCGCGTACGCCGCGGAGCCGTTGGTGGCGTACGCCGGCTGGGCAGGCTCACGCTCGTCGGCGTAGTACGCGTCGTCGGCGTCGATGTCCATCGGGGCCAGGCCGAAGAACTCCTTGGTTCGATCAATAAAAGACATTGTTGGTCTCCCTCTAACCTTCAATGAAGTGGTCTATGGACACGCGGGTCTAAAGTGTTGATTTAGACTTCAGATCCACGCTGTGAAATGCGCATTTGCGTTGTTACTCAAACTATCGGCCGCGGCCCCATAATCCCGGTTCCGACACGCACAATATCCGTGCCCGCCGAAATTGCATCCTTCAGATCGGCACTCATACCCGCCGAAAGCTTGAGCTCACGGCCGAGCGTCGCGGACCACTCATTCGTGAGCGCGCGGACGGCGCGGAAGACCTCGCCGGCGTCGGCATCGAGTGGGGGCACGACCATAAAACCGGCAAGCTCAAGATGCTCGGATTCTTCGACCGCGGCCACGAGCTTGCCGATGCCCTCTGGGTCACTCAGTTGCGTCCCGCCGCGGTGTTCATCGCCGTCCGCGGAGATCTGAATAAAAACCGGCAGCGTGTCGGGCAATCCGGCGCGCTCCCCCGCCGCGAGTGCGTTGCCCATGCCGCGATCGAGGGCCGCCGCGAGCTTCAGCGAGTCGAGCGAGTGGACGCTCGCCGCCCAGCGCGCGACATGATTGGCCTTCTTCGTCTGAATCTGGCCAATCATATGGAAGCGGACGGTGCCGAGCGCGGCGTGCTTGGCGCGGGCTTCCTGCTCGCGGTTTTCCGCGACGTCGGTGATGCCCAGCTCAGCGAGGAGTGCTACATCCTCGACTGGGTGGAACTTGGTGACGGGGAGGAGCTGCGGGGCGGGGCGGGAGGCGGCATCGGCAAGCTGGGCGATCTGGGCGCGGACCTTGTCGAGATTGGCGGAAAGTTCGGCTTTGCGGTCGGTCATGGATTAAGACTCCTTGGGGTGGTTGAGCCAGATGACACCGGCCTGGCGGCCGGTAGTGCCTTCGCGGCGATAGGAGAAGAAGGCCTCGTCCTCGATAGTGCAGCGCGGGTCTGCCTCGATGTTGGTGACGCCGAGCGAGAGGAGCTGACGCACGAGGCCGGCGCGCACGTCGATGCCGGGCGTGCCCTTCGTGGTCTTCGTGCGGGAGCCGGGCAGGTGGGCCTCGACGTCGGCGGCCATATCGGCAGGAACCTCGTAGTGCCGGCCCGACGCGGCGGGGCCAAGGAGGACCTGAATGTTCGCGGGCGTAGCGCCAAGCTCGACCATTGTCGAGACGGTGTTGCGGACGATACCGTTGCGGGCACCCATGCGGCCGGCGTGAGCCGCGGCAACGACGCCGGCGGCGTGGTCCGAGAGCAGCACGGGGACGCAGTCCGCGACGAGGACGGCGAGTCCGAGGTTCGGCGTGGTGGTCACGAGTGCATCGGTGGCCTCGACGGGGCCGTCCTGCGGTCCGTCGATGACGGTGACGGTATTGGTGTGGAGCTGCTCCATGTAGACGATGTCTGGGAGATCCAGAACTCGGGTGAGCCGCGCGCGGTTCGCGGCGACGTCCTCGGGGCTATCGCCCACGTGGGTGCCTAGATTGAAGGAACCGTACGGGGACGAGGAAACCCCGCCGGCACGGGAGGTAAATACCATGCGGACGGGGCGGCGACGCACGTCTGGCGTGGTCGCGGAGGTGGCCTCGTTAGAGGAAGCCTGCGGCTGAGACGGGTTGACTGGCATGCACTCCAGACTACCGCGCCCACTCCCCTCGCCCGGGCCGGGGCGCGCGGGCTGAGCGCGGGCCGTGCTTAGGCGGCGGGGAGGCTCGGTGGGGCTTCTGGCTCAGAGGCTCCTAGCGGAGGAAGTCCGGGACATCGAGGTCGTCATCATCGTCGTTGACGCGGGTCTCACGGGAGTCGCGGCCGTAGTTCGGACGCTCCTCGGCACGCTGGCGGGTGGTAAACAGGCCGCCGTCGTCGTGGCGCTCGACACGCTCGGTGCGCTCCGGCTGGCGGGGAGCGCGGTCTTCGCCGACGCGGAACTCGTGGCGCGGCTGGTAGGCCTCGCGCTCCTCGCGAGCCGGGGCCGAGCGATCCTCGAAGAGAGAGGCGCGGTCCTGGACCGGTGCGGACTGGGACTGGGCCGGAACCTGCTTGGCCGGGGCCGGGTCGTTGTGGGAGATGGTGCCGTCGTGCGCATCTGCGTGGCGGTTCTTCTCTGCATCGAAGCCGGTGGCGATGATGGTCACGCGGATTTCGTCACCGAGCGAGTCGTCGATGATGGTACCGAAGATGATGTTCGCGTCCTCGTCGGCGTAATCGGTGACGAGGGAGGCAGCCTGGTTGATCTCGTGGAGGCCGAGGTCCGAGCCACCGGCGATAGAGAGCAGGATGCCCTTGGCGCCGTGCATGGTGGACTCGAGCAGCGGCGAGTTGATGGCCTGCTCGGTCGCGACGAGGGATCGGTTCTCGCCGCGGGCGTTGCCGATGCCCATGAGAGCAGAACCGGCGTCGGTCATGACGGAGCGGACGTCGGCAAAGTCGACGTTGATCATGCCCGGGGTGGTGATCAGGTTCGTAATGCCCTGAACACCGTTGTGGAGCACCTCGTCGGCGAGGCGGAAGGCCTCGACGATGGGCAGCTCTTCCTCGGAGAGCTGGAGCAGGCGGTCGTTCGGAATAACGATAAGCGTGTCGCAGACCTCGGCGAGGGTGGCGATGCCCTCCTCGGCCTGGCGGGTGCGGCGCGGGCCCTCGAACTTGAACGGCTTGGTGACAACGCCGACGGTCAGCGATCCCTGCTTCTTCGCGATGGACGCCACAACCGGGGCAGCACCCGTGCCTGTGCCGCCGCCCTCGCCGGCGGTGACGAAGACCATGTCTGCGCCGCGCAGGTACTCCTCGAGCTCGCTCTTGGAATCCTCGGCAGCCTGGCGGCCGACCTCCGGGTTAGCGCCGGCGCCGAGGCCACGGGTGGCGTCGCGGCCGATGTCGAGCTTGGAATCCGCGTCGCACAGGATAAGCGCCTGGGCATCGGTGTTGATGGCGACGAACTCGACGCCCTTGATGCCTTCTTCAATCATGCGATTGACGGCGTTGACGCCGCCGCCGCCGACGCCGACGACCTTGATGTCTGCCAAGTTGTTGTTGCTCGGGGTGGTCATGAGAGGTGTTTTTGCCTTTCACCGGATAAGTAGCGCGGCCACGCGCGCGTGGCCGCCAGGATCATGTCTAACGAGGTGTCGCCGAGTAAAACGTGCATGCGCGGCGAGTCGCTTTCCATCTTCGGTGACGACGCTCGTAATTGCGTGTTGATTTCGCCGCGTGTCGGTACCCTCAACCTCTACTTTAGGGTTGCTGACGTGCGCTTTTGTCCCGCTCATGCACCACTTCGGCGCCTCGGTGTGACGGGTGTGAATTCGAAAAAATTCGCCCTCACCGCGGCTGTGCGGCGAGGGCGTGGGAGTCGTGGCAGGCTAGGAACTCGTCACGAGCTCCGGGTTGGAGATATTCCAGTTCTGGCCGTCCATCTTGAGCACGGAGGCAAAGGCGCGCGCCTTGTTCGCGTTGTCCGCGTCCCCGTTGTTCGCACCCCACGTCACCGTGCGGCCGTCCTTCATGTGGAAGACGTAGTTGAACGGGTCGGCGGCGTCGACGGAGTCGGCCTCGACGCGCAGCTCGGCGGGCACGGAGGCGATGACGGCGACGGCGCCCGCCCAGTTGCGCGAGCCGGACTCGCCGCCGGTGATCTTCACGGCCTCCCGCGGCGGCATTTCGATAACGAATTCCTCGCCGTCCTCGTCGATGAGGTGCGGACCGTCGTGCGCGTCGGTGTAGGCGACGGCCTCGCGCTCGACGACGGTGACCTGGAGCGTCGAAGGCAGGTGGCGCGCCACGGTCGCGGACTTCACCCACGGCAGCGCGACGACGCCGGAGGCCGCCGTCTGCGGGTCGACGCGCACGAGGTTCGACTCGAGCGCCACGCCCGTAGCTGCCTCGATGTCTTCGACGCTCGTGTGGTTCTGCCCCTCGACGGCGAACTGCTGCACCTTGAACACCGGTGTGGCGTAGATGACGCCCACGGCGATAGCCAGGATAGCGAGCACGGCGCCGACGGTGACGGCGATGGCCTTCTTACTCACCGGCGCTCTCCCCGGAGCCCGTAGTCTCACCGCTCGACGCGCCAGCACCGAGTTCATCGAGGATTTCCGCGGCGAGCATGGTCACTGAGCCCGCACCGACGGTGAGGATGATGTCGCCCGGCTGCGCAAGCTCGACCACAGTGCGCGGGGCCGCCGAGAAATCCGGCTCGAAAACGCCGCGGCCCTCCTCCATCTTCTCGGTGATGATGCGGGAGGTAATGCCCTCCACCGGCTGCTCGCGGGCGCCGTAGATGTCGAGGACCACGGCGGCATCGGCAAGCGAGAGAGCGTCCGCGAATTCCTCCTGGAATTCCATGGTGCGCGAATAAAGGTGCGGCTGGAAGCACGCAATGACGCGCGCGCCATTGCCCTCAGCCTCCGCCTTGGCGCGGGCGGCGGTGAGCACGGCACGGACCTCCGTGGGGTGGTGCGCGTAGTCGTCGTAGACACGCACGGGACTGGTCCCCGGTGCCATGACGCGCGCGCCACGGTACTCGAAGCGGCGGCGCACGCCGGTGAAGTCGCTGAGCCCCTCGGCCAGCTTGGCGGTGTCGCCGCCCACGAGGTGGCCGGCGATGAGCGCGGCGAGCGAGTTGAGCACCATGTGGTGGCCCGGAATCTGGAGGCCGTAGGTGGCCTCAAAGGGCTCCTCCCCCGGCAGCTCGAGACGGGTACGAACGACGGTGTTCTCGCCGGACATGTCCTCGGAGAGAATCTCCGCAGCCTGGGTGATGCCCGGGTAAGTCTCGCCCGCGCCGTGGGAGCCGTAGCCCAACACGGAAATGCCGCGCTCGGCGGCGCGCTGTCCGGTCTGTGCCGCACGTTCGTCGTCGAGGCACACAACGAGATGTCCATCAGCGCCGACGCGGTCGGCGAAGTCGTCGAAGACCTGGTAGTAAGCCTCCGGAGTGTGGAAGAAGTCGAGGTGGTCCGGCTCGATATTGGTAATGACGGCGACCTTAGGCGAGTAGCGCAGCAGCGAGGCGTCGGACTCGTCGGCCTCGGCGACGAAGGCCTGGCCGGTGCCCTGGTGGGCGTTGGTGCCCGCGCGGTTGAGCTGGCCGCCGATGGCAAAGGACGGGTCGAGGCCCGCGGTCTGCAGCGCGGCGACGGTCATGGAGGTCGTGGAGGTCTTGCCATGGGTGCCGGCGAGGAGCACCTGGTCGTAGCCCACCATGAGCTCGGCGAGGAGGTCGGAGCGGCGGATGACGGGGATGCCGTGTTCACGCGCACCGGCGAGCTCCGGGTTGTCCTGCGGGATGGCCGCGAACGAGGTGACGACGACGGTGGGCAGCGAGCCTGCGAGGGTGAGGTTCTCCGCGGCATGGCCGATCGCGATATGTGCACCGAGGGTGCGCAGGACCTCCACGGGCGTGGAGTCCTTCATGTCGGAGCCGGTGACGACGCTGCCGCGCTCGACGAGAATGCGGGCGAGGCCGGACATGCCGGAGCCGCCGATGCCCACCATGTGGACACGGGAGAGATCCGCACCGAGCGGAGCCGCGGAGGAAGTCTGGGAAGTGGTCACGGTCTTATACGTCCTTTTCTGCAGAAGCCTCAGCGGCGGTGATCTGTTCGGCGATGCGGCGAGCGATGGTGCGGGCGACGTCGCCCGCGGAGTTGGAAGCCACGGCGGTGCGCATGGCGTCGAGGCGAATGGGGTCCTCGAGAATCTCGCGCACGTGGTGCACGAGGAGCTCGGGGCTGAGATCCGCGTCCGCGATCTGCACGGCGGCGCCGGCGTCGACGAGGTGGCGCGAGTTGAGTGCCTGCTCGCCGTTGCCGTGTGGGAGCGGAATGTAGATGGCGGGCAGGTGCGCCGCGGAGACCTCCGCGACAGTCATGGCGCCGGAGCGGCAGATGACGAGGTCGGCGACGGCGAGCGCCCCGGCCATGTCTTCGATATACGGCAGTGCGGTGTAGCCGTCGTGCGCGGCGGGCGCGGCGTTCTTCTTGCCGTAGGCGTGAAGCACCTGGAAATCCTGGGTGAGGTCCGCGATGGCGCCCTCAACAGCGGCATTAATAGACGCTGCGCCCTGGGAGCCACCGGTGACGAGGATGACCGGCTTCTCCGCGGTGAGGTTCCACTTCGCGCGGGCAGCAAGGGCCGCGGCGCCTTCGCGGTCGACGGCAAGTGAGGGGCGCACGGGGATGCCGACGACCTCGCCGGGCATGCCGGAGCCGGCGGTCGCGTTGAGGCCGATGCCGCCGAGTTTCACACCCAGCTTGTTGGCGATGCCGGCTAGGGCGTTGGTCTCCAGCACGTAGAAGGGAATGCCGAGTGACTTCGCGGCGAGGTAGGCCGGGGCGGCGACGTAGCCGCCGGTGCCAAAGACAGCGTCCGCGTGGACGTCCTTGAGGACCTTGCGGGTCTGGGCGACGGCCTTGATGATCTTGAAGGGCAGCTTGGCCAAGTCCGCGTTGGGCTTGCGTGGGATAGGCACCGGGGTAATCATGCGCAGATCCACGCCGCGGGCGGGCACGATATCTCGCTCGAGGCCTTTCTCCGTGCCGAGGGCGGTAATGCGGGCGCCGTGCTCGGTGGCGAGCGCCTCGCCGACGGCCAACGCCGGTTCGATGTGACCGGCAGTGCCGCCACCTGCGATAACTACGGAAATGGACTGCGAATTCATGTCCTACAGGCTACCAGCGTGGGCGCGGGCCGGTCTCTAGCGGCGGCGCGTGCCGCGGCGAGAATCACGGCCGTCGGGGCCACCGGTGCGGGCACCGCGTCCGCCGCGTGCGGTGGGCTGCTCGCCGGCGCGGCGGCTCGTTGTGCGGCTCGTGACCGGGGCACCGAAGCGCGCGCGGTGGGACTGCTCACGCTCGCGGGCGCGAGCGGGGCGCTCGTGGGCGCCAGCGGGTACGGCAGGGCGCTCGGGACGGGCGTCGCGGGGGGCGCCGGAGCCATCGGCGCGGCGGCGGCCGCCGGTGCGCGGGGCGGCATCGGATGGCTCGGGCTCCGGTATCCACAGCAGACGGTCAAAGAGCGGGCGGCCGTAGTTCTGCATAGCGGAGACCTGCGCCGGCTCGTGGCGCGCAATATTGCACAGCAGGCCCATGGAACCGATGGTAATGATGGCGGCCGTACCGCCGGCGGAAATCATGGGCAGCTGGATACCGGTCACCGGCAGCAGGCCGATGACATACGAGATATTGAAAAAGGCCTGGGAAACAACGGCCGCGGTGAGCGTGCCGGCGGCAAGGCCTTGGAACTGGTTCTGCGCGCGCATGGCGGTGCGGAAGCCGAAGAAGCCGAGGAAGAAGAACAACGTGATGACGAGGAGACCGCCCCACAGGCCCATCTCTTCGCCGACGATGGCGAAGACAAAGTCGTTGCGTGCCTCCGGCAGGTAGAACCACTTGGCGCGCGACTGGCCCAGTCCCACACCCGTGAGCCCGCCGTCCGCAAGCGAGAGGAAGCCTTGGTAAGTCTGGAAGCCAGTGCCCTGCGTGTCCTGGATATTGCCCACGAGAGCATCGAAGTATGTATGGAAACGGTTCGAGCGATAGCCGCCGCCGGTAAAGAGCACCGCCACGCCGACGATCGCGAGGACGAGGATGAAGACGAACATCGACTTGTGCATGCCCGCGAAGAAGAGCGTGAAAATTGCAACGAGGGCAAAGGACATGCCCATGCCCATATCGCCCTGGGCGATAATGAGGCCGAACATGCCGAGCGCGACGACGGTGTATTGGACGAAGGGATCCTTGAAGTAGTCCCAGATGGTGCGCGGGTGGTACATGCCAAAGCGCTTGTCAGCGAGCAGATTCGCGCCGAAGAGGGCGATGGCGATACGGGCAATTTCCGAAGGCTGGATAGAAATGCCGGCGACGACGATCCACGACTGAGAGCCAACCTCCTCGCGGCCAGTGCCGACGGGGGTCAACACGAGGAGGAGCAGCGCGATGGCGAGCAAGAGCAGCCACACCGTCGCGGAGCGCCACTTGCGCGGCGGGATGCGCAGGCCTAACCAGAAGCAGAAGAGGCCGGCGATGACCATGACCGCCTGGCGCAGGGCCTGCTGCCACACGACGCCGTCTTCGGCCACGGAGGTTGCCATGGACGCGGAGTAGGCCATGAGCATGCCGATGCCCACGAGCGTGAGCACGCAGATGCGCAACATGAGGTAGTCCAGGCCCGGGCGCGCACCCGCGGCGGAAAACCAGCGGCCTATTGCCGCGCGCATGCCGGTGGGCTGCGCCGCGGTGCGAGGCGGCTGCTCGGTGGTGTGGGGACGCTCGGCGGTCCGAGTAGCAGATTGAGTGGCGGCGGGTGTCGCGCTGGCCTGTCCGCCGCGGCGCGTGCCGCGTGCCTGTGCCTTATTTGTCGCGCCCGTTGGTCGGCTCATACCTTGTGCTCCTTCGTCGCAGGTGTCGGCCTCGCGCCCCACGCGCCGCCGCGATGGCGCATTGATGGCGAGTGCGAGGGACACATCGGTGGTGTGCCTGAAGTTCCCGCTGTGATTGTTGTTCCTATTGTGCCCTACGCGCGGCAAAAATCAGGGAAGCGCCAACTCCCGCGCGGCGGCGGCGAACATATCGCCGCGTTGGCCCATGCCTTCATACATATCGAGCGAGGCCGCGGCCGGCGCGAGGAGCACCGTGTCCCCTACTTCCGCGCGAGCAACGGCGGCGGCGACGGCCGCATGCATCGCGGCCTGAGGCTCGGTCTTGTCGATGACGTCGACCGTGACGTGCGGGGCAAGCTCGGCCAGGGCCGCAGCGATCTCGGCGCGGTCGATGCCGAGGAGCACCGCCGCCTTGAGCTGCGCGCCGTGGTCGCGGATGAGCTGGTGGATATCAGCGCCTTTGAGCTGGCCGCCAGCGACCCACACGACGTGATCGAGCCCGGCGAGCGCGGCGTCGGCCGCATGCGGGTTCGTCGCCTTCGAGTTATCGATGAAGTCGATACCACCCGCGGAGTGCACGACGGCGCCGCGGTGGCCCGCGACGTGGTAGCTGGCCAAGCCCTCGGCGACGGACTCGGGTGCGGCACCGGCGGCGAGTGCGACGGCGGCGGCAGCGGCGGCATCGGCAAGCCCTGCATGACCGGCCGGCTCGATGCCGTCTGCGGTAGCGACGTCGACCTGTGCCCCACCGAGCGTGGAGACGAGGCGGCCATCGAGAATGCCAACCTCCTCGAGCGAGGGCTCGCCTGTGCTAAACGCGAGAACACGCTCGGCGAGGCGGCCCTCGGCACGCAGGCGCTGCGCGTAGTCGAGGACGGTGGCGTCCTCGCGGCCCACGACGCCGATGGGGCCGGTGAGCACCTTGGCTTTGCTCAGCGCGTAATCCTCGAAGCCACCGTGCCAGTCGAGGTGATCATCGGCGAGGTTAAGGAGAACGCCCACGTCCGGGGTGAGTTGGCTCGACCAATGAAGCTGGAAGGAGGAAAGCTCGGCGCAGAGCACGTCCACGCGCTCCTCGTCCGCGAGCGCGTCAAAGACGGAGACTCCGATATTGCCCACGGCGACGGCGCGGTGGCCGGTGCGCGTGGCGTCCGCCGCCATGATGGCAGCGAGCATGCCCGTGGTCGTCGTCTTGCCATTGGTGCCGGTGACGACGAGCCACGTGCGGGCCGGGCCAAAGACCTGCGCATGGTCAAGGCGGTAGGCCAGCTCTACGTCGCCGATGACCTCGCGGCCAGCTGCTGCCGCCGCGACGAGCAGTGGCGAGTCCGGGCGCCAGCCCGGGGAGGTCACCACGATGTCAAAGTCCGCGACAGTCTCCGTGGCCTGCGCGACCGAGACAGATGCCACGCCATCAGGCAGTTGCGCGAGGTGCTCCGCGTTGTCGTCGGCGACCGTGAGCTGGGCGCCCAGAGTGTGAAGCAAGCGCGCGCAGCCCAGGCCGGACACGCCCGCGCCGGCAATGAGGACGCGGCCTTGGAGTTCGGAGGGAAGCATGAAGAAACGACAACCTTTCTGGGGATACATAAAAAGCACCGCGCGAGCGGTGCTTTTCAGTCTAGGAGTAGTTAGAGGCCCATTCCGGCCTTGACAAGCCAATCGCCGTAGAAGATACCGACGCCGGCCATCGCGGCCATGGCGGCGAGCAACCAGAAGCGCACGACCACGGCAGTCTCCGGCCAGCCACCGTTTTCGAAGTGGTGGTGGATAGGCGCCATGCGGAAGAAGCGCTTGCCCGTGGAGTGGAAGACGATGATCTGGATGGCCACGGAGGCGACCTCAATGACGAAAAGGGCACCGATGATGATCATGAGCAGCTCCGTCTTTGAGGTGACGGACAGGCCAGCGACGAGACCGCCGAGGGCCAGCGAGCCGGTGTCCCCCATGAAGATCTTGGCGGGAGCGGCGTTCCACCACAGGAAGCCCAGGCAGCCGCCCAGGCCCGCGGCGGCGAGTACGGCGAGGTCGAGCGGGTCACGGACCTCATAGCAGCCCGCCGTGAAGTTGGCGCTGCAGGAGTTACGGAACTGCCAGAACGTGATGACGGTGTAGGCACCCATGACCAGCGCGGTGGAACCAGCGGCGAGGCCGTCGAGACCATCCGTAAGGTTCACCGCGTTCGACCACGCGGCAATAAGGATGTACATGAACAGCAGGAAGATGATGGTGCCCACGATGACAGGGCCGAAGGCGACGTCGATCGTATCGATGTCGCGGATGAACGACAGGTGCGTCGAGCCCGGGGTGAGGCCGTGGGAATCCGGGAACTGCAGGACCAACAGACCGAAAGCGAGAGCGAGGGCAGCCTGGCCCACGAGCTTGGCTGTCTTATTGAGGCCCAGATTGCGGTGTTGGAAGAGCTTGATGAAGTCATCGGCAAAACCGAGGGCGCCCAGGCCGAGCGTGAGGCCGAGGACGAGCAGGCCCGAGGCCGTGAAACCAGCATGGCCGGTGGCCACACCGTAGGCGCCCGCGGCGAGGTAGCCCAAGACGATGCCCGCGATGATGGCGATGCCGCCCATCGTCGGCGTGCCGCGCTTGCGCAGGTGCGACTTGGGGCCGTCCTCGCGAATTTCTTGTCCCTTGCCCGCATTCGAGAAGTAGCGGATCAGCTGCGGCGTTAGGAAAATCGCCACGAGAAAGCTGACTACTCCCGCGATCATTATCTGAGTCACGTCTTCTGGGGTCCTTCTAGTTGTTCAAACGAATAGCATCGGTGCGAGGGGCACAGCGGCGCAAGCGGACTCGCGCCACGCGGCGAGGGAAACGCCGCGTTTTCCGGAGGATGAGGCGGATCTAGGGGTTAGGCAAGCAGTCCGTCGGCCACGCGCCACAACGCCTGCGCGTTGGAGGCCTTGGCCAAGACCACATCCTTTGCGGTACGGGCCGCCCAGTCCACCGCGCCCTGGGGCGCGCGGCGCAGGATGGCGTCGACCACGGTGATCGCCTCATCAATTTCACCGACCACAGTAGTATTTATACCCTGCTCACGCGCGGCGTCCGCCATCGCCCGGCAGTTGGCGCTCTCCCCCACGACCACGAGGTGGTCAATGTGGTACTTGGCCAGATCGCTGACGATGCCCCTGTGTGCGGCCTCGGCTTCTTCCCCCAGCTCGCCCATCTCGCCGAGCACAGCGATGGAACGGGCGTCCGGGCGTGAGGAGGTCGTGTACCCCAGCGCCGCGATGGCGGCGGACATGGAATCCGGATTCGCGTTGTACGCGTCGTCGATGATGGTGACGCCGTCGGCTCGGGTGCGCACGTCCATGCGGTGGGCCGAGGCGTTGCGGTGGCCTTCGAGCGCGCAGGCGATGTCCTCGATCTCCATGCCGGCGGCTTGGGCCGCGGCGACGGCCGCGAGCGCGTTAGAGACCTGGTGGCGGCCGAAGACCTGGAGGGTAATGCGGCGCGGTTCGATACCCGGTGCATGGAGTGTAAAGGTCGGACGCGCGATGTCGTCGAGCACGATATCCGTCGCCACGTAGTCCGCGCCTGGGGCGGGCGGGGTCGCGGCCGAGTAGGTCACGACGCGGGCCTGCGTGCGCGGGGCCATGCCCGCCACGAAGTCATCGTCCGCGTTGAGGACGGCAACGCCCCCGTCGGCTGCCGCAGGCAGGGACTCGACGAGTTCGCCCTTGGCCTTCGCGATATTCTCACGCGAGCCGAACTCGCCCAGGTGCGCGGTGCCCACGTTGAGGACGACGCCGATCTTCGGCGTCGCGATGGTGGCCAGATGCGCGATGTGTCCGATGCCGCGCGCGGACATCTCCGCAACGAGGTACTGCGTCTGTGGATCGCAGCGCAGCGCGGTGTATGGGTGGCCGATCTCATTGTTGAAGGAACCGGGCGGCGCGATGGTGGGGCCATCGGCGCGCAGCACGGTGGCGATGAGGTCCTTCGTGGAGGTCTTGCCAGCAGAGCCGGTAATACCCACGATGGTGAGCCCAGTTTCCGACTGGAGGCGACGCGTCACCGCGCGGGCGAGCGCCGAGAGCGCCTCGACGACGGCGGCCGCGGAGCCGTCCTCGTCATGGGCGTAGATATCGGCGTTCGCGCCGTCGCCCTGCTTGCGGCCATGCGGCTCGACGACGATGGCGGGCACGCCCACGGGACGTGCGCCGAGCACCGCGACGGCGCCTTGGGCAAGGGCTTTCTCGGCAAAGTCATGGCCGTCCACGCGGGCGCCGGGGAAGGCAAGGAAGAGCCCGCCTGGGGCAACCTTGCGCGAGTCGAATTCCACGAAACCAGTGACCTTGGCCTGCGGATCCTCGACGCGGTCAAGCCGTCCGCCCGTAATATCCGCGATCTCCTGCAGTGTTAGTTCAATCATGCTGTCACAGTCCTCGTACTCACTTCTGTCCCTCTTCCTTGACTTTCAAGATCTCACTGCTTCTGCTGTGTGGCTGCTGAATTTCTGCGGTGCCTGCGTCTGCATAGTTTAAGCTCCGAGCGTGCCTGCTTGTTTCTCCTCGAGGGCGCGTGCGAGCTCCTCGCGGTCGTCAAAGTGGTGGGTCTCGGTCCCGATGATCTGGCCGACCTCGTGGCCCTTGCCTACGACGATGACGGCGTCGCCCGGTCCGGCCCACGCAACGGCAACGTCGATAGCTGCGGCACGGGAGCCTTCCTCGCGGACGTCGACCGCGCGCGAGGCAGCATTCGCGCCTTCGCGTGCGCCGTCGAGCACCGCCGCGCGGATGATGGCGGGGTCTTCGGTGCGCGGATTATCGTCCGTGACGACAACGAGGTCCGCGCGCTCAGCGGCGTTGCGGCCCATAATGGGGCGCTTGGCTGAGTCGCGGTCGCCGCCGGCGCCGACCACGACGCCGATGCGGCCGGTCTCGCCCAGCTGCGTGCGCAGCGTGTCGAGCACCGCCGCGATGGCCGCTGGCTTGTGGGCGTAGTCGACGACGGCGATGAAGTCCTGTCCGCGGTCGATGCGTTCCATGCGCCCTGGCACGGCAACCTCGCTCATGCCCTCGACGAACGCCGGAACCTCGACGCCCACCGCAGCAGCAAGCCCCGTGGCCAGCGCCGCGTTGGCGATATTGAACTCGCCCGGCATGGGCAGGCAGAACTCGAGGCTCTCACGGTCGGCGCGCTCGCGCAGCCCCGCTGCGAAGTCGAAACGGACCTGCTGTGCGCCCGTGGGCTCGACGCCAAGCTGGCGCGCGGTGATTTCCGAGGTCTCCTCGCCCGCCTGCTTGGTCGTCACCGTATCCGTGGGCAGACGGTGCGCACGGGCGCGTTCAGCCATGCGCTCACCCCACGAGTCGTCGACGCAGATGACGGCGCGTTCCGCCGCACCTGGGCCGTCGAAGAGGAGCGCCTTCGCGTCGAAGTAGTCCTCCATCGTCGGGTGAAAGTCGAGGTGATCCTGGCTCAGGTTGCTAAAGCCAGCTGCCGCAAAGCGCGTGCCCTGGACGCGGCCCAGGGACAGCGCGTGGGAGGAGACCTCCATGACGACGTGCGTCACGCCCTTGTCGCGCATAAGCGCGAAGAGCTCCTGGAGCTTCGGTGCCTCCGGCGTGGTGAGCTTCGTGGGCACCGACTCGCGATTAATCCGCGTGCCCGTCGTGCCAATGAGCCCTACCGAGTAGCCCGCATGCAGCAGGCCCGTCTCCAGCAGGTAGCTCGTGGTCGTCTTTCCCGAGGTACCCGTAATACCGATGACAGTGAGCTCGTCCGTGGGATGTCCGTAGACCTCCGCAGCAATGGTGCCGAGGACAGCACGGATGTCGTCGACGATGAGCAGCGGGCGGGACTCCCCTGCGGCCTGCAGGATGTCGCGACCGGCGGCATCGGAAAGAATGGCGGACGCCTGCGCCTGCGCGGCGTACTGGGCTCCATGGGTGCGGGTGCCCGGCAGCGCGGCGAAGAGACCGCCAGCGGTGACGGCACTCGAGTCGAGGCTCACGGAGTCAATGACGGTCGTGCCGTCGCCTTCCAAGGTGGCCTTCTCCAGGCCTGGCAGCGCCAAAAGCTGCTCTACAGTAACGCTCATAACTCCTACGGTACCTTCTCTTTCTGCCCCATCCGGGGCCCTGCCGCGTGTCGCGTCCAGCGTCAAACGCTGCCGTGCCTGCTGCCTGTAGTACTGCCTTTACTGCTGGCGGAGCACAAGCGGCTTGGCCTCCGGTGACGGCGGGATATTGTCGCGCGCGATGAGCCACTCGGCGATGTCCTTGAACACCGGCGCGGCGGACTGTCCGCCCGAGCCGTTGTCGTTGACGCCCGACTGCGGGCGGTCGAGCATGATGGACACGACGAAGCGCGGCTCATCCGCAGGCGCTATGCCAGCAAACGTAATCCAGTAATTCGAATTGGAGTACGCACCGGTCTCCTCGTCGACCTGCTGGGCCGTGCCCGTCTTGCCGGAGAGCTGGTAGCCCTCAATGTCATTGCCCTGGGCTGTGCCGTTTTGGTAGCCCTGCGGGTCCGACTGGAACACGGCGCGGAACATGTCCACGACGGTCTTGGCGGTCTCCGGGCTCACGACCTGCGTATGCTTCGGCTCGTCTTGCTTGATCTCATCGCCCTCGGCGGTGGTCATCTTCGCCACGATGCGTGGCTCGATGCGCTCGCCGCCGTTCGCGAGGGTCTGGTAGACGCTCGCGAGCTGGAGCGCCGTCCACGACATGCCCTGGCCGATCGGCAGGTTGGCGAAGGTGCCGCCAGACCACTGGGATTGGTCTGGGACGATGCCCGCAGACTCATTAGGCAGCTCGACGCCGGTGACCTGTCCCAGGCCGAAGGCCTCGAGGTACTCGGCGAATTTTTTCTGGCCGAGCTTCTCCGCGAGCATGAGCGTGCCCACGTTGGAGGACTTACCGAAGATGCCCGTCGTGGTGTACGGCTCGACGCCGTGCTGCCACGCGTCGGCAACCGTGACGCCAGCCATGTCGATGCTGCCCGGGACCTGGTGGACTTCCTCCGGGGTCGTGAGGCTTTCCTGGATGGCGGCCGCGGCGGTAATGATCTTGGCTACCGACCCCGGCTCGAAGGGGTAAGAGATGGACTTGTTTTCAAAGTCCTTGCCCTCTTCGAGCTGCTTATCGATGTCCTTATTCGGGTCGATGGTGCCGGTATTCGCCATGGCGAGGACCTCGCCCGTCGCCGAATCCAGGACGACGGCTTGACCGCCCTTCGCCTTGGAGTTGCCCACGGCCTTCTCCAGCTTTTGCTGGACGAAGGTCTGAAGGTCCAGGTCGAGGGTGAGCTCGATGCTCATGCCGTCCTGCGCCTCCGTCTGGTCACGCAACGTGCCCGGGATGGCCTGGCCGTCCGCGGAGACGTCCTCCGTCGAGCGGCCATCACGGCCGGCCAGCTTGCCGTCGCTCGAAGCCTCCAGACCAAACTGGCCGGTGCCGTCCATGGACACCTTGCCCACCACGTTTTCTGCGATGGAGCCGTTCGGGTACTGACGGATGGCTTGGTGGTCCGCGGCGACGCCGTGGTACGTGTTGGCAATCTCAACGGCAACGTCCGGGTCCACGTTGCGCACGAGGACCTCATACTGCGTATCCGCCTTGAGCTTTTTCAGAATGTCCTTGGCGTCGACGCCCTCAATCTCGCGGCCGGCGTCCTTAATCTTCTGCGGAATGCCGGAGGCCATGTCCTGCAGGCGCGCAGCGACGCGGTCATCGACCTTGTCCTTCAGCGCCTTCTCGTCCAGGCCGTCAGCAGAGCCGTCCTGGTACATGGTGTTTTCTTCTTGCTGAGCAAGCTCCTCACGCAAGCGCGTGGGCGAGACGGTCAACGACCGGGCTTGCATGGTGTACGCGAGCATCTGGCCCTCGTGATCCGTGATGGTGCCACGCCGGGCAGGATCGATGTACACGCGCTGGCGCTGCGCGACTGCCTGATCCGCAAGCGCTGGGCCCCACTTGAGCTGCACCCAGCCCAAGCGTCCACCAATAACCACCGCGGCGAGAATGAGCACGGCCATGACCTGGCGCACGCGGTGGCGCATAAGGGTGGCTTGGTCCTTGCGGACATTCGCTTTCCTCCGCGCCGCATCGCGGCGGGACTGGGCCTGTTGAAACTCGCGACGTCCCTGTGGCACCTGTTGTGGCCTATGCTGTGCCGCACCACCGCGCGAGGTGTGCTGCGCAGACGGGCGTCCACCGCGTGTACGGCGGGACCCGCGGCCCGCGCCGCCGCGGGAATTCGACGAATTCGACGGAGTCACCAGTTTCTTTCGCCACCTGTCTATCACTGAACTGCCATTAACGTCTGCGCCGCGTTGTTCTGCTTGGTAAATACAGAAAACGCGCGGGCATGCACCCGCGCATTAGCGTGCCTTAAGCCAACCGGATTAGTTGGTCCGACGCGCCGCGTAGGGCGCCTGGTAAGCCTGCTGGCCTTGCGGAGCCTGCACGGACTGCGTTCCTTGCGGGACCGCGTTGAGGTTGCCGTTGACATCCTCGGTCTCGTTCGGGTCGCTCGATGCCTGGCCCGGTCGAACCGGCGCACCGTTGACATCGATAATAGAGTCCGTTTCCGGTTCTGCCGGGCGGCGCTCGGCAATGTCGCCGTTTTCTTGGACCTCAACGATTCCCGCCTGGGCCGGAACACCCATGGAATCTTCCGCGGCGCGGCGCGCCACGTCCGCCGAGGAACGCACGTCCTCGAGGTCACGATTGAGGGTCTCAAGTTGATTGTCCAGCGTGTTCTCTTGGACGGAAAGCTGCTGAATCTTGAAGGTCTGCGCTGTGGACAGGCCGGAGAGCCCCATGGCGATAAACACGCCGCCGAGCAGCAGCGCGAGCGCGTAGAACGAGGTCTTCGCAAAGGGGCTGACGCGCTGGACGGTGCCAATGCGGCGGCCGCGGTGCGTGAGCACCTGCTGGGAGCCCACGCGCTGCGGACGGCCCTTGCGCACGCGCGGCGCCGGCGACGTTCGCGAAGGAAGCAGTGCAGTCTTCGCACCGCCATCTTCCGCGGACAAACGCTCGGTGCGTTGCGGCGCAGTGGTCATTCCGCGCTCGAAGCGCAAAGAACGCGCGCGGCCACCACGGCGCCGCGGGGATTCGCTGCGCGTGGAGACGCCACGATCTTCAACCAGGGTCGCGGTCTGACCCCAGCGCTGGTCGTTGGCTGCAGTGTAGTCCCTGCTCGCGCCCATGGTCTGCGGTGCCTTTCTCGTGCTCGTGGTCATGTGGTTGGTCTCGGTGGTGTGCAGTCGGTCTGTCCGGCTCATCGCCGCCCTCCCTCGCGGACGGGTTCCGGCCCGTGGAAGGAAAGTTCGCCGTCGAGGCGTTCCAGCGCCCGCACGCGGACGGAAGCTGCGCGGGAGTTCTCAGCAATCTCCGCTTCGCTCGCCTTCTCCGACCCACGCGTGATGACGGTGAAGTGGGCCGCGGTGCCCGGCAGATCCATGGGCAGCCCCGGCGGCGTGGTGGACGTGGACAGCTCCTTGAACGCTGCCTTCACAATCCGGTCCTCGAGGGACTGGTAGCTCATGAAGACCGCACGCCCGCCCACGCGCAGGGCATCCGTCACGACGGGAATAACCTGCTCGATGGCCTCCAGCTCTCGGTTGACCTCCACGCGCAGCGCCTGGAACGTGCGCTTCGCCGGGTGCCCACCGGTGCGACGCGTCGCCGCCGGGATGGTGGCGTAGAGCAGCTCCACCAGGCGCGCGGACGTGGTGAATGGTTCCTTCTCGCGCTCGCGCAGGACCGCCGAGGCAATCTTGCCAGCGAAGCGCTCGTCGCCGTAGGTCTTGAGAATACGCGCCAACTCGCCATGCGAGTACGTGTTGAGCACGTCCGCGGCCGTCACGGGCTGGGACGGATCCATGCGCATGTCCAGCGGTGCGTCCGTACGGTACGCAAAGCCGCGCTCCACCTGGTCGAGCTGCATAGACGAGACGCCCAGATCAAAAAAGCCGGCCGCCAAACCGTGCTCACGCGCCGTCTCAAAGACAGGCCCCTCGCCTGCCGCAATGGCCGCGCCCAAGTCATCGAAGCGGGCATTCACGCCCACGAAACGCTCGCCGAAACCGGCCAGCCGCTCCCGTGCCGCCGCCAAAGAAGCCGAGTCGCGGTCGACGCCCACAACGCGCAGCTGCGGGAACGTCTTCAGGAAATACTCCGTGTGTCCGCCAGCACCCAGGGTGCCGTCGACAAGTACGGCGGTCTCCCCCGCGGCTTCGACAGCCGGCGCGATGAGCTGCGCCATGCGTTCGCGCATGACTGGGACATGGCCGTGATTAGCCAGGATGTCGTAGTTCTCGGTCATTTCGGGCCGTGCCCCCTTTCCTACCGCGTCGTCTCGTGTGACGTGTGGACCGTCAGCCCGCTTAAAAGATTGTGTGAAATTTTTAAGCTGTAGACGTTATAAAGAAAGTGCGTATAGAGCCCTGTCCGAGGCAGGTTTCTGATATCGGGGAAGTACACCAGAGCATCCACCTCGGGCAGAGTCCTTACACGCACTGTGAAGTTCTGCAATCCGCCTTACAACAAGCCAGCAAGGACATCGTCCGCGTCGCCTGCCGAGTAGGCATCTTCAGTTGCGGCCTGATACTCAGCCCACTTGGCTGCGTCCCAGATCTCAAGGAAATCCACGGAGCCAATCACGACGCATTCCTTGGTCAGGCCTGCATAGTCGCGATGTGCCGCCGAAAGGGTGATGCGACCGTTTCCATCGGGACGCTGTTCATCCGCACTCGCAGCGAGATTACGAATGAAGGCACGTGCCTCCGGGTTGGTGCGCGAAACAGCTGCCGCCTTCCGAGCCCGCTGTGCGAACTCTTCCCGCGGATAGACCGCCAAAGAGTGATCCTGCCCCTTCGTCACCATGAGCCCGCCAGCCAAGTCCTCGCGGAACTTCGCCGGGAGCGTGAGCCGCCCTTTGTCATCGAGCTTCGGAGTGTAGGTTCCCAGAAACATCCCGGGCCCACCTTCCTAATTCTCGAGAACTCCGGTTCCTCTCGTGATGGTCCTTCAGGCCGTGTGCGCGACCCTCCGTTCCACCGCTGCGCCCCACTCTACCCCACTTTCCCCCACCATCAACACCGCAAGCCCCGTGTTTCATCGTTGTAATTATAAAAACCCCAGGCAGACGGCAAATTTTTCGGTGGGGCAAATTCCCGTGCCCCACCCACATCGCCCCCACTTCTCTCCCCCACGCCCCATGCACACCACCTTGCCCACTAGCTTCCCGATACCACCCGTCCCCCACTCCACCTGCGCCTTTCCTGTTCTCTCACTACAGCGCCGACGTCTCTACAGCGCACCGCCACATAGAGTTTCCGCCGTGCACGGGCCTGGGTGGGGCAAAGTGGAGAATGGTGGTCACCAGGGGGCGCAGTGGGTGAAAGTGGGGCGTCGTGGCCTCCGCCCCCTGCCCCGACCACAAAACGGCATAAAAAATCCCGGCCCCTCACCAGAAGTGATGGGGCCGGGCGAAAAGTCCAGAAGCGGGAACTAGCGCTCGAAGCGGCTGCGGAACTTATCTTCCATGCCGCCAGACTGAGGATTCCGCTTTGGCGCCTTCTGCCATGCGCCGCGCGCCGAGGTCTTTGCCACCGAGCTCACGTTCGCGTCGCCGCGGAGCATCCACACACCCGCACCGAACATGACGAGGAAGCCAACGATAGACAGCGCGACGAACCACAACGACATCTGCGCCAGCGCCACACCGCCAACAAGAAGAACAAGGCCCACTACGACGAGCGCGACGCCACGCAACGTGACGTGGCCCGTCGCCCCTTCGGTAGCGGAGGCCTCCGTGACTGCAGCACTAAACTTTGGATCATCAGCCATCAACGACTGCTCGATTTCACGAAGTGTGCGCATTTCCTGTTCAGACAGAGACACAGCTTCCTCCTGCGGATCAAATTAGGGGCCAAAAGTGGGTTTCTACCTAGTCCAACGTCCAGAGTATCGGGTTAGTTCCCGAAACCCCATTTCCGTTTAGCAGCTCACACCCACGCCACAGGATGGAGCGTCAGGCACCGCAATAATACGTGCACCCGACCGCCCGCCACGCAACTCAACAGAGCGTGCAGCAGGCAACACAACCTTAGGCTGCGAACGGCAGCGCGTCGTTTCCATCCACCACGGCGAGGAACTCGCCCACCAGAGCCATAAGCTCCAGCACGACCTCCGGCTCCACCGAGTCATCGAGACCCGAGATGACGCGCGAGCGTGTGCGCGAGTAGGCCTTCAGCTTGTCCGCCCACTCCTGAGCATCCTCGCCCACGAGCGCCAGACGCTCCCACGCGCTCGACGGCAGACGCTTGCGCTTGGCCACGCGCGAACTTGCAACCCACGCGCCAGCGGTACGCAGTGCCGCCTGATAGACGAATTCGAGCGCCTCCTCGTACTTTCCGGCGGAAGCCTCGACACGGGCACGGTCAAGCAAGTCATAGCCCTGGGCCAGGAAGCGCACACGCTTACCAGCCTTTCCAGCATCCGCAAACCTCGTAGCGGCGGAGATGATCTGTGCCATGATACGACTTCCTCTCTTTCTTACGCGCCGTGGATATTTCTGATTATTCGGTTCTCCACATTCGAACCATCCGGGCTTGTATGACGCACACTCTACGAACCGTCCGAACATCTACTCCACATTTTAGTGCACATGTTCGAATGGATCAAGGGTTTCCACTGGCCACTTTCGAATTAGGCTCGCCGATGTTCGAAATTCTGGGGACTCGCGACACCGCCGCGGCAGCGACCGTGCGGACGAACCGCCGCACCCCTTGTTCACTCCGTCGCGGGAAGTTTGATTCCATAGAGACGTGACCTTTACCATCCGCCGTCTGCGTGCCACGGAATTCGCGTTATACGTGCCCGTACTCGTCAATATCCATGTCGAGGCCATGGGCTACCCCGACTCCGTCATGCCCTATCGCATCGATGCGTGGCGGCGCGACTGCATCCAGCCCGGCTTTACCGCCGTCATCGCAGAAGACGAGGACGCTATCGTAGGCCTCGCCTACGGCTTCCTCGGCAACTCGAGCACGTGGTGGGACCGCCAGTTGCGCATGGGGCTGCAAAGCCAGCGTGATCTCACGGACGACGATTGGGACCTCGTGCGCCACTACTTCGAGGTCGCCGAGATCCATGTGCTTCCCGCTGCTCAAGGTCAAGGATTAGGCCGCACGATGCTCAATGAACTCGTCCGCGACGTCTCCGCACGCTACGCGCTGCTGTCCACGCCCGAGGTTCCGGATGAGGCCAACCGCGCGTTCGGGCTCTACCGTGCCGCCGGTTTCTACGACGTCATGCGCAACTTCCACTACCCCGGCGACGACCGTCCCTTTGCCATCCTCGCTGCCCGGCTCCCGCTCGAGGGAGCGCCCGAGACCTATCCCGGGACCAACACAGACGGCCCCGAACCGGACGCGCCCGCCCGCTAGGCCACTATCGCCAATTCGGCCTTGGCCACACGGTAGGGTGTTCACTGTGAATAACGCAGCACATGCCACTCCAGCTTCCCCGCACGGCGCAGGCCGCGGCACGGCCACGCCGTCTTTCGAATCGGTCCCGGATGACGTCCGCGGCGCGCTCGATGCCTTCTTAACCAGTCGCCGTAGCGACATCGCGGCCATCGGCCAGCCGGTCGTCGACGCCGTCTCCTTCCTCGAGTCTTTCGTGCTCGACGGCGGCAAGCGCATTCGCCCGCTCTACGCCTGGGCTGGCTTTGTCGGCGCGGGCGGCCTCGACAAGGCCGAGGAGGATCCTGCCGCCATGCTGCGCGCGGCGAGCTCCCTCGAGTTCATTCAGGCGTGCGCGCTCATCCACGACGACATCGTGGACGCCTCCGATACCCGGCGCGGCAATCCCACCGTCCACCGCTCGCTGGAGAAGCTGCACCGCGACCACAACTGGCGCGGCGACTCCGCGCGCTACGGCGAGTCCGCAGCCATCCTCGCCGGCGACATGGCGCTCGTATGGGCCGAAGACATGTTGACGGACTCTGGCCTTTCCGCCGCGGCCCTTCAGCGCGCCCGCGCCCCGTGGCGCGGCATGCGCACCGAGGTCATCGGTGGCCAGCTCCTCGACATCAACTTGGAGGCCACGAACAGCGAGTCCATCGAGCTTGCCGAAAACGTCAACCGCTTCAAGACGGCGGCGTATACCATCGAGCGCCCGCTCCACCTCGGCGCGGCCATCGCCGGCGCCACAAACAAGCTCATCGCCGCTTTCCGCGGTTACGGCCGCGACATCGGCATCGCGTACCAGCTCCGCGACGACGAGCTCGGCGTCTTTGGTGATCCGAAGGTCACCGGCAAACCCGCCGGCGACGACCTGCGCGAAGGCAAGCGCACCGTCCTCCTCGCGCTCGCGCTCCAGCATGCCGATGCCGCCGATCCCACCGCCGCAGCCACCCTCCGCCGCCTCGTCGGCCAGACCGACGATCCTGACGATATCGCCCGCATGGCCCAGATCATCGCAGACTCCGGCGCACGCGAGCAGCTGGAAGAACGCATCACGCGGCTCACGGCTTCCGGCCTTCAGCACCTGCAGTCGGCGAATGTCGCGCCCGAGGTCACCGAGATACTCGAGCGCCTCGCGCACAAGTCCACGGCTCGTAAGAGCTAAGGGCGGTCTCCTCGCATGAGCGTCGCACACGCGTCCGCCGCAGAACCCATGCCTGCGTCCGACGGCGCATCTCAGCCGTGGTGGCGTAATCCTTTGTGGGTTGGCATCGCCGCCACCGTCATCCTGTGGGCCGCGTCCTTCGGCGGCGGTGCCGTGCGCAGTCGCGGCGGCGCGCTCGAGGCCCTCGGCCTGTCGTTTATCGCGTTCGGCCACGGGCGCAACCTTTCGATGCTTCTGTTCTGGGTAGGCATCTTCGCGCTCGTCTACGCCTGGGTCCTTGCCGGGCGGCACCTCGTCGCACCGACCTTGCGCGCCCAGGACCGCCAGCTTGCCGAGCCTGTCGTTCCCCGCGTCCAGCGCCTGCTGTGGTGCTGGGTCATCCCGCTTCTCTTCGCCGGGCCCCTCGCCTCACGCGACGTGTACTCGTATCTCATGCAGGGCGCCATGGTCCGCGACGGCTTCAACCCGTACGAGCAGGGCGCCGCCGCCAACCCCGGCCCGTATTTGCTGGAGGTCTCCCACGACTGGCGCAACACCACCACGCCCTACGGCCCGCTGCACCTGTGGACCGGCGACATCATTACCTCCGTCGTCGGCGACAACGTGGCGGCTGGCGTCATCGCCTACAAGGTCGTCTCCGTCCTCGGCTTCGCGCTCATTGCCTGGGCCGTCCCTCACATCGCCCGCGCACTCGGCGGCAATCCAGCACTCGCCCTGTGGCTGGGTGTGGCCAATCCCGTCATGCTCATCCACCTCATCGGCGGCATGCACAACGAGTCCGTCATGGTGGGCCTCGTGAGCGTCGGCCTCGTCCTCGCGCTGCGCAAGCGCTTCCTCGCGGCCATCGCGCTCGTCGCCGGCGCCACGGCTCTCAAGGTCACGGCGTTCTTCGCCATGCCGTTCATCCTGTGGATCTTCATCCACGCGTTCGCCCCGCGACCCCGTGACAACTGGTTAAAGCCCATCGCGGCAATCCTCGGTGGCGGCGTACTCATCGTCGTCGAGTCCATCGCCGTCGTCGCCGCCATCACGTGGGCCTCCGGTTCCTCATGGGGCTGGCTGTCCGAAATCACCGGCAACTCAAAGGTCATCAACCCGCTCGCCGCCCCCACCCTGGCAACAGACATCCTCGTGCCCATCATGCAGGTCTTCAGCCCCGATGTCACCTACAACGGGGTCCTCGGCGTCGCGCGCACCATCTCCATGGCGCTCATGCTTCTCGGGCTCGTCGTGGTGTGGTGTCTGTCCTACAAGGACCGCCGCGCGGCCGTGCTCGGCATGGCCGCCGCCTACTGCGTGGCCTTCGTCTTCAACTCGGTGACGCTGCCGTGGTATTACGCGTCCGTCATCTCCGTAGCCGGCGTCGCGCGTCCCCCGCGCTGGATGATGAAACTCGCCACGGCCGCCAGCTTCTTCGTCGCCGTGTCCTTCTCCGGCGACGGCAACCACCAGCTCTACAACTGGTGGTGGGTCATCGCTGCCGCCATCGCGGCCTGGTGGTGCGCAGAGTGGATCTTCCAGGACACGCCCCGCGGCGCAGCGCTGACAGCGGCACCGGAACCGGCGGCATCGGCAAGCTAGAACGCCGAGGCCTGCGCGCGGCGAATGACTTCGCGCGCAAGGTGGCCGTGGAGGCCATCGATGGGACGGCCCGGCAGGGACTCGTCCTCGGTGAAGAGGTGGACGAGAATCTCGTCATCCGTGTAGCCACCGTCCGCGAGCACCGTAATGCAGCCCGAAACGTACTTGGATACTGCGTCCTTCTCATTGAAGAAAGCCTCCGGAACCCAGCGCTTGCCTTCGGCGTCGCGGTACGCCAGAAGCTTGTGCGCGTGCAGCAGGTCATGGACGCGCGTGACGGCGATGCCAAGCTTGTCCGCGACCTCGGGCATGGTGAGCAGTTTTTCGTCCGCCAGCAGGGCGGCGAGCTGAGAATTTGCGTCATTAGTCACGCGCTCTACCTTAACGCGTTCGACTGTTCGCAGGGACATCGGCCATACTGGAACGCATGAGTACTTTGGCCGTAGGCGACATTCTGGACGGACGCTATCGCATTGACCGTCCCATCGCGCGCGGCGGCATGTCCACCGTGTACCGCTGCGTCGACCTCCGCCTCGGTCGTGCGGTGGCCGCCAAAGTCATGCACGAGCACCTTGCTGGTGACCCGATTTTCCAGCAGCGTTTCCGCCGTGAGGCCCGCGCGATGGCGCAGCTGTCTCACCCCAACCTCGTGGCGATTCACGACTTCTCCGCGGACGGCGATCCTGTCTTCCTCATCATGGAGCTCATCACCGGCGGTACCTTGCGCGAGCTCCTCGCCGAGCGTGGCCCCATGCCCCCGCACGCTGCCACGGCCGTGCTGCGCGCCGTCCTCACGGGGCTGTCCGCCGTCCATGCGCGCGGGCTCGTCCACCGTGACATCAAGCCTGATAACGTGCTCATTAATGCCGATCACCGCGTAAAACTCGGCGACTTCGGCTTAGTACGTTCCTCCAACGCGCAAGCGACGAACGACCACATCGTGGGCACCGTCTCCTACCTCGCGCCGGAGCAGGTGACGGGCGAAGATATCACGCCAGCCACGGACGTCTACTCCACCGGCATCGTCGCATATGAGCTGCTTACCGGCGACGTTCCTTTCTCCGGCGACACTCCTATCGCGCATGCGACCTCGCGTCTCAACGCGGACGTCCCGGCGCCGTCGTCGCGTATCGACGGCATTCCCCCGCTCTTCGATGCCCTCGTCGCCAGCGCCACCGCCCGCGCGCCCGAGGAGCGGTTCACCGACGCTGCAGAGTTCCTCGCCGCACTCGACGATGTCGCCGCGTCCTTGGAGTTGCCGGCCTTTACAGTTCCGGTCCCCCAGAACTCGGCGGCGGCGCGCACGGCGGCGCAGCCCACGGACTTCACGGGCGTGCGCAGCGACGATGTCTTCGAGCCAACCCGCACCCTGCCTGCTGACACGACCGAAGTACTAGGAAATCCAGCCGAGGATCCCACGACGGTCATGGCCCCAGAGCCCCTGCCCGAGGACGAGCACCCGCGCTTGAGCTTCGAGACCAAGCTCGACATGCCCACGCAGCACTCGGTCGCTGCTCCAGTTGAAGCACCGCTACCCCAGCCCACGTTTAACACGCCCGCACCCGCGCCCTCCTATGAGGCGACTGCCCGCCACGAGCCCGAAGAAGTCGCCACCGCCGTGGAAGAACCCGCGCCGCAGGTCTACTCGAACCGCTCTGGAGTCGTGTTCGGGTTGTGGCTCGCTGCGGTCGCGCTCGCAGCGCTGGCCGTGGGCGTCGGCGGATGGTGGTTTGGCTCCGGCGACTACGGCACCATCCCCGTGTTCTGGTGGCCGATGTAACGTCTCCTCTGGCTTAGCGGATTTCAGAACAACGAAGCACCCAAAACTGCGCGGTTTTGGGTGCTTCGTTGTTCTGAAATCCAGCTAATCATTCTGAAAATAGCGGTGCCACTTCCACGGGCCGGGGACATAGTTGCGTTTATCTTCGACGATGGCCTTCACTTGATTGACCGCAACGTTTAAGTGGTGTTCGATAGTGGCCGCGGTGAAGTGCAGCGCGCGCCAACCGCGGTGGACCGCGTCGTTGAGCTTCTGTCGGTCGATCTCGAAGCGCTGCACGCCCACGCCCTTGTGATACTGATAGCCGTCGACTTCGATGGCGATCCTCTCGGCCTCGAGCACGAGATCCCACCGATAGGGGCCGATATCCACGTTGTTGAGGACCTTCAGTCCAGCATCGCGTAGTCCCTGCGTGAGCCGCTTTTCTGGAACGCTATCCGTGCCGATGAACGCGTGGGCAAGGATATCCCGTGTGCGCGCTGGCATGCGGCCAAGGCAGCGCTCCCACATCGCGAGGTTCTCGCGCGCAGAACGTCCGCGGAAAAATCGCTCCACAAAGTCAACGCCATGCTCCACGGGCATAATTTCGAGCGCCTGGAGCGGGTTGCAGGCACGGACGTATCCCAGAGAAAAGGCCGCGTTGGGTCGTGCGCGGCGCGCCTCGTAGTAGGGACTCGCCCCTACCGCGGATGCGCGCATGACTCGCAGCGGAAAAGTCAATGGGCTTCCCAGGTACAGCTGTGCCGTGCTGTAGCCGTCGAGCGCCAGCCTCTCGTCACGGAAGCACAGGAGTTCCGCAAGGTCATAAGGCCTCGGCTCGTCGCGAAGATAAAGCCCGCGCATGACGCGAATGGCCTCTCCCCAGTTGACCATGCCCACGAGTTCTTTCGTGTCATACCCCGATAGTGGCTCCAACATATCTCCCCCATGAGATCCCTCCGAATGATGAAGCCAACGCTATCCCAGCCTGGTGGGGTCGGCAACCGGACCGGATTTCAGAACAACGAAGCACCCAAAACTGGCAGGTTTTGGGTGCTTCGTTGTCGTGAAATCCGGCTCACACAGCGCCGTTACTGGTGGCGGAGCATCTCCGCGACGAGGAAGGCGAGCTCGAGGGACTGCTGCGTGTTCAGGCGCGGGTCCACGAAGGACTGGTAGCGGCCCGGCAGATCGACCTCGGTGATGTCCTCAGCTCCGCCGAGGCACTCGGTGACGTCCTCGCCGGTGAACTCGAGGTGGATGCCGCCCGGGTGGGTGCCCAGCTGGCGGTGGACCTCGAAGAAGCCCTGGACCTCGTCGATGATCTTGTCGAAGTGGCGCGTCTTGTAGCCGTTGGAGGCGGTGAAGGTGTTGCCGTGCATCGGGTCGGACTGCCAGACGACCTTGTGGCCGGATTCTTCGACGGCCTTGACAACGGGCGGCAGGACGGTACGAATCTTGTCGTAGCCCATGCGCACGATCATCGTAAGGCGGCCGGGCTCGCGCAGCGGATCGAGCTTCTCCGCGTAGTCGACGGCCTGCTCCGGGGTAACACCCGGGCCGAGCTTGATGCCGACTGGGTTGCCAATAAGCGCGGCGAAGTTAACGTGGAAGTCGTCGATACCGCGGGTGCGCTCGCCAATCCAAACCTGGTGAGCCGAGAGATCGTAGAGCTTGGTCTGGCCATTGGCGTCCTTGCCCAGGCGCAGCATGGAGCGCTCGTAGTCGCGCAGGAGCGCCTCGTGCGAGCAGTAGATGTCCGCTGCACGCAGGACCGTGTCGTCCACGCCGCAGGCCGTCATGAAGTTAAGGCCGTTTTCAATCTCGTTGGCCAGCTGCTGGTAGCGCGCACCGGCGGAGGAATTGGCGACGAACTCGCGGTTCCACTCGTGCAGGCGGTAGAGATCCGCCGTGCCGGAGGACGTGAGCGCGCGGATGAGGTTCATCGCGGCCGAGGAGTTTGCGTAGGCACGAATCATGCGGGCCGGATCGTGCTTGCGGGCCTCTTCGTTGTTCTCCACGCCGTTGACGATGTCGCCGCGGTAGCTGAGCAGGCCCTCGCCGTCGATGTCCGAGGAACGCGGCTTCGCGTACTGGCCAGCAATACGGCCGAGCTTGACCACCGGGGTCGAGGCGCCGTAGGTGAGCACGACGGCCATCTGCAGCAGGGTCTTGATGTTGCCGCGGATGTGCGGCTCGGTGTTGGACTCGAAAGTCTCGGCGCAGTCGCCGCCCTGGAGCAGGAAGGCCTTGCCCAAGGCGACATCGGCCAATTGCTTCTTCAGGTTTTCGATCTCAGGGGCCACGACGATGGGCGGCACAGACTCAAGGATCTTGCGGACGTTGTCCGCCTGGGCCTGGTCCCAGCTGGGCTGTTGCTTCGCGTCGCGGGAGATGACGTCCTGGAAGGCCTCCTCGATACCATCAGGCAACGGCGGGAGATCTGGCAGGGCTTCTTTAGGGATATCTACTGTCCAACTCACCCCGCCATTATGACACATGGTGCGGAAATAGAAACTATAAACTGGCAGTTACATTCGCTAGAGCACGCGGTTGCCAGGCGACAGCGGCAGCGCCTCCATGCAGGCGTGGAACTTCGCGAGGTTGTGGCGCGCGTCCACGAGTGCGTCGTGGTTGCCGTCCGGTACCGGCGGCAGCGCGGGGCGTCCGGCGAATTCCCAGTACTGCTTGAGCTCGCGGGTATAGCGCGGAATCTCGCGCGGCAGCGCCGCCATATCGCCCCAGAGCTGGGCCACGAGCACGTGGTCGTAGTCGCCCACCCACGCCCACAGCTGCGGCGGGGTGGGCGCGCTGGTGAGGAACTCGAGAACCTCCTCACGGATGCGTGCCGCCGAGCGCCACACCTTGTCCGAGGGGCTGGGCAGCTTGTCCAGCACGTGCTCGCGCACCCACGGGTTAGCGCGCGCCGGATCAAAGTCTGTCGACACCGCGTAGTATTCGCGGCCGTCCTCGGCCACGATGCCGATGGAGACCAACTCGATGGTCTGGCCGTCCTCGATAAACTCGGTGTCGTAGAAGTATCGCACGCTAGCCACTCTAGCCTGCGAATTCGGCCGCGCCCGCGTTGGGGCTAAGATTCCCATTCATGATAGTCCTCGCCTGGCTGGCGCTCGCTGCAGCTCTTCTCTTCGCCACCGTCGACGCCGGGGCGCTGCTGCGCGGCGAGGGCCTCGCGTGGCACCACCACATCGATCTCCTCGTCTACCAGGCAGGCGGGCACGCGGCCCTGAGCGGCGAGACCTACTACGACCAGGTCTTCGCCGTGGACGGCACGCAGCTGCCGTTTACCTATCCCCCATTCGCCGCGCTTGTCTTCACACCCCTCGCGCCGCTGCCGTGGCAGCTCGCCGCGTTGGCGTGGAATGCAGCGACTCTCGCAGCGCTGTGGTGGTGCATTCGTCTCCTCGTCCGCGACCCACGCACCGCTCTCCTGCTCACCGCGGCCGCCGCGTGGACCGAGCCACTCACCGAGAACCTCTCCTTCGCGCAGATCAATGTGTTCCTCGCCGCGCTCGTGCTTTCCGATGCCCTCTTTATCTCCGTCCATCCCTCCCCCAGCGTCGCACGGTGGCGCGGGTGGCTCACCGGCGTGGCGATGGCCATCAAGCTCACTCCGGCGGTCTTCCTCGCCTACTTCTTTGCCAGGCGCGACTGGCGCGGCGTGGCTGGGGGCATCGGAAGCTTCGTGGCGTGCTCGGTGGTGGGACTGCTGCCGCGTCCAGAGAACTCGGTGGAGTATTGGACCGCGACGCTGCGCGACTCGGAAAGGATTGGTGCCTTGGCGTATGCGGGCAATCAGTCTCTGCGGGGATTCGTGGAGCGGCTAGGCCTCGGCGAGGGCTGGTGGCTCATGGGGGTCGCGGTTCTAGGCGTTGTGCTCGCAGTCGCGCTCTTTATCCGGCTGCGCGAGCCAGCGGCGCTCGTTCTCGTCACGTCGCTCGCGGCCCTGCTGGGCTCGCCGGTGTCGTGGTCGCACCACTTCGTGTGGTGTGTACTCCTCGCGGTCTTCTTTACGGCGCGGCAGAACTGGTGGCTCGCGGTGCCAACGTGGATCGTGCTCTTCGCGCGCGGGCACTGGCTCGTGCCGCATGCGCACGACTTCGAATACGGGTGGTCCTGGTGGCAGATGCTGCCGGGCAACGACTATCTAGCGTGGGGTGGCGTGCTCGCACTGTGCGCGGCGCTGGCTCCACAGTTCTTTGAGCGACGGCAGGCGCGGCGGGACCATGGTCCAACGCAGCACCGGGATCTTCTCCACGAGCCACAGCGCTAGGCTGCCCACGGCCGCGGCGGCAAAACAGCCCCAAATCCAAAAGTCGGTGGACTCGAGCGGCCACTCGCCGGCCTTCGTAATGTCCCACTCGAAGTAGGTCTTCGGGAAGCCAAAAAGCGCGATGATGCCGAGGTGGTGGCCTAAGTAGATAGGCAGCGTGTGGCTGCCAATGAACCGGAAGAAGCCGGAGACGAAGGGCACGTGGGCCAGCAGGACTGCGGCCGCGATGCCGGCGGGCAGCTGCAGGGACTGCTCGGCGAAGCGCACCAGGAGCTTCGCTTCTTCAAAGCCAAGGTTCCCTGCGCCCGGCAGTGGCCAGGCAACGTCGATGGGTTCGACGCGCTCGTCGAAACGGCCGCGCAGCGTCACACTCGCCGCATACGTGGCAACGGTGAGTGCCAGGGCCCACCACGTCGCGCGCGTGGGGTGGCGCAGCGAGTCAATGGACTCGGCAAACGTGGTGATTGCGGGGCGTAAGTACACGCCGGCCATGAAGACGGGCAGGAACATGATGGCTTTGCCCACCACGAAGTACTCCTGCGTGTAGCCAAGGAGCAGCAGCGGGCTAAAGCTCGCGGCGAGGCCCGCCCACGGCGGCAGCTTGCGCACGGCCCACAGGAAGATGTTGTAGACCACGAGCGAGTGGAGGAACCAGCCCATGGAGTGGCCGAGCATGACGGTGTGCAGGCTCTCGCGCCAGGTATCGAGTGGCGTGTCGAAGGCATAGTGGAAGTCCCACGTGCTCATGCGCAGCTCGACGAGGGACCATATGAGATACGGAATGAGCAGAAACCACAGGCGCTTGCGGAAGAGTTCGCCGAAGCGGAAGTTCAGGACCTTCTGCGAGAAGAAGCCGGAGATGACGAAGAACAGGGGCAATCGCAGCGGGTCGATGAGCTCATTCGCCTGGGCGGCAAGCGTGTGCTCGCCCTCGGGTACGGCGAGACGCACGTGCAGCAGGACGACGCCCAGGATCGACACGCCGCGAGCGACATCCGGCCAGGCGAGACGTTGCTTCTGAGGGGCGGCGGGTACCGAATGCGGGGCAGAGATAGTAAGCACGTCCTTACACGGGAAATAGAGTCTATCCCGCGATTCTAATGCTTGAGCGGGCGCTACTGGGACTTTCCGGGCTGCGCGCCGTCCGGGTAGCCGTGACCAGCGGCGAGCGAGGCCTTGACGTCCGAGGCGTAGACATCAACGTAGGGCTTGCCCGCGAGGCGCGCGAGGGTGTGCATGAAGTCGTCCGTAAAGGCGCGCTGGGTGGCATGCTCGGCGGGGTCGAGACCGCGCTCGGCCGCCCACGCATGGGGATCGATGGGCTCGCCCACGCGCATGCCCACCTTCACTGGGCGCGGAATCCACGTGCCGATGGGGTTGGCGTCGCGTGTGCCCACCATCGCGATGGGGACGACGGGATAGCCGGTCTCCATGGCGACACGCGCCATGCCGGTGCGCCCCTTGTAGATGCGACCGTCCGGCGAGCGCGTGCCCTCGGGATAAATGCCGAAGACATCGCCACGGTCGAGGATTTCCTTCGCCGTGGCTGCCATATCGTCCGCCGCGGACTCCGAGGTGCGCACGACGGGAACCTGCCCCACGGAGCTGAAGAACCACGCCTGCGCGCGTCCCACGGGGCCGGGGGTTGTGAAGTACTCGGACTTCGCCAGGAAAATGATCTGGCGCGGGCACATGAGCGGGAAGAAGAACGAATCCATGACGGCCTGGTGGTTGGACGCCACGATGGCGGGGCCTTCGGCCGGGATATTGTCCATGCCCTCGGACCACGGGCGGTTCCACACACGCAGGGCGGGACCGAAGAAGATGTGCTTAAACGCCCAGTACCACTTGTTGTGCATTGCTATCCTGCCCTCGTCGGAAAATTCTAGGCGCGAGTAAGCGCCTGGCGCGCGATATCGGCCACGCCGATCATACCCGCGGCCGAGCCCAGAGCCGCCGTCGCCACACGGGCCAGCGGGCGGTGCCCCGCGCCGACGATGGACTGCGCCATCGTCTCGCGCGCGGTATCAAGGTAGACGTCCGCGTCGCCCGCTACGCCGCCGCCGAGGACGATGAGCTCCGGGTCGAGGATGTCCGCGACGATGGACAGGCCCTGGCCGAGCCAGCGTGCGAAGTCCTCCATGACCGCAACGCCCAGCGGGTCGCCGTCGCGCGCAGCCTGCGCGATGGCCACGCCGGAGGGGTTGTCCGGGAGCGTGGTCTCGTAGGAGCCACGCAGTTCGCGCACCGTGTCCGGAAGCGCCGTGCCCGAGGCGTAGCGCTCGAGGCAGCCGCGCTTGCCGCAGGAGCACTCGCGTCCGCCCGGCATGACCACGATGTGGCCGAATTCAGGGGCGGTGCCAAACGCGCCGCGGAAGATCTCGTCGCCCGTCATGAGCGTCGCGCCGATGCCCGTGCCCACGGCGAAGAAGACCCAATCGTGGGCGCCGCGGCCAGCGCCAAAGCGCCACTCGCCCCACGCCGCAGAGTTCGCGTCATGCTCGATGACAACGGGGATGTCAAGGTGGGCCTGCAGGCTGGCGCGCACGGCGGCATCACGCCACGGCAGGTGCGGAGCAAAGCGGACCAACTCGCGGTCCGGATCGATGAATCCAGCAATCGCTAGGCCCACAGCCTGCACCGGATACTCTGCGCGCAGCTCGGCGATGAGCGCGAGGATGGCAGCGTCAAGTTCCTCCCCCGTCGCGGGCGTAGGGAGCGAACGCGAGTCGATGATCTCCCCCTCGGCGGTGACGACACCGGCGCGAAGATTGGTGCCGCCGATGTCGAATCCCACGGTGAGATTGTCAGAGGGGGAGAATTTTTGCATGCAAGTAGGATATACCCCTCCCCCGTCCGCGTCACATCATGCGGGCCACGCTAGGCCATAATCGCGCGCAGACGAGCGCCCATAATCTCCCACGTCCAGTTCTCCTCGACATGGCGCCGGCCGGCTCGGCCCATCGCGCACGCGCGCTTCGGGTCATCAAGCAGCGTAAGGATCGCCTGGGCGAGCTCGTCCTGCGAGTTGCCGCGCACGACGATGCCCGTCTCTGGCGTCACCGTCTCCGGCGCGCCGCCCGAGTCGCCCGCAATGACGGGCAAACCTGCGGCTTGGGCCTCGAGGTAGACGATGCCCAGGCCCTCGACGTCGAGGCCGCCGCCGCGCGTGCGGGCGGGCATGGCGAAGATATCCGCGGCGGCCAGCGCCATGGCAATCTCCTCCTCGTCCGCGGCTTCGTGGAGAATCGTCTCCGGCGCGTACATCTCCGCGAGCTGCTCGAGCGCCGCCCGGTAGCGCCCGCGGCCGATGAGCAGCAGGCGCGCCTTAGGATAGCGCTCCCGAATGCGCGGCATGACCCGCAGCAGCTGGTCTTGCCCCTTGCGTGGAACGAAACGAGAGACGCAGACGATGACAGGATCGGCATCTTCGAGCTCATAAAAAATCTCGCCGTGGCGCATAGCCAACTCGCTGTAAGGCTCAAACATGTCCGTGTTGACGCCGCTGGGCAAGTGTACCCACTCGGGGCCGGGGCCGAAGGCGGGGCGCAGGCGGCGCAGCGTATAGGCCGCGATGTAGGTGATGACGTCCGCATGCTTGCCGATGCCCCGCAGCGCCTGGCGCGCGCCCGGCAGCATGGACCAGCCCACCTCGTGGCCATGGGTCGTGGCCACCACTTTCCTGGCGCCGGCGGCCTTGGCGGCGCCGCCCATGAGCGCAAGCGGTGCTGCGGCGCCGAACCAAACGATCTCGATGCCGCGCTCGGCGATGATGCGCTGCATCTCGCGGCGCGTGGCCGGAGTGGGCAACATCATGCGCCGCGGCCACCGGATGACCTCGTAAGGCAGCTGCGCATCAAAGGCGGCTGCGGCTTCGGCGTCCTGGGTTGAGGCGAAGACGAGGACGTCGGCAGGGTCCAGGGTCGCAAGAAAATCGCGCAAATACGACTGAATCCCACCGATGGTCGGCGGGAAATCATTAGTCACAAGCAGAATGCGAGGCATGGCTGTGAGCCTACCGCGTGCGCGCGTCTAGAAGCGGACGGCTCCCTGTACCGGCATGGAGTCGACCGGGACAACCTGGACCGGCACGCCATACGTCGAGGCATGGACGACCTGGCCGTCGCCGATATACATGCCCACGTGGGTCACACCCGGGTAGTAGCCGATGACGTCGCCCGGCTCGAGCTGATCCATGGGCACGGGCGTGCCGCCAGCCAGCTGTGCCTGCGAGGTACGCGGGATGGACTTGCCCTCCTGCGCGTAGGCCCACACCATCAGACCGGAGCAGTCGAAGCGATCCGGGCCGGTCGCGCCCCAGCCATAGGGAGCTCCCTGCTTGGTGAGTGCTGCAGCGACGGCCTTGCCACCGACGCCCGACTCGGCGAGGCGTGCGAGCAGCTCCGGATCGATCTCGCGGGTCACACCACCGAACTGAGCCTCCCACTGCGCGCGCTGCTCCTCGTTGAGTGCGTCGACACGCGCCTCGATGTCGCGCTGCTGCGCCTCGAGGGCCTCCTTCTCCTTGACAACACGAGCACGCTGCTCTTCGAGGCGGGTCTGCTCCGCGCGGGCAGCATCCGCGGTCTCGACGGCCTTCGCATGGGCAGTGTCAGCGTCCTGCGAGGCCTGCGTCATCGTGCTGAGTTCGCGGTGGGCGTCACGCGACAGGGCGCTGAGGTAGCCCAGGCGCTCGACGGCCTCCTGCGGGTTGGCAGACTCAAGCGCGGTCGTCGCGGCGGAACGGTGCGCCCCGCGGTAACGGGACTGTGCCAAGCCGTTGATGGCGGCCTGCTGGGAGCCGACGGCGCCGCGGGCGGCATCGGCAGCCTGGGCGGCGGCCTGGGCTTGGGCAGCGAGGTCATCGGCCTTCGCCTGCTGGGCGGCGAGGTCATCCTCGAGCTGCTTGACTTCCTCGTTCTTCGCGGAGACCTTCTGGGCGACCTCACCGACCTCGTCGACGAGCGCTTGCATATCAGTATTCTCCGGCGCCTGCACCGACTCTTCGGCCGGCAGCTCCTGCGCGATAGCCGGGACGGCGGTGGAAGCGAAAGCAACACTGACCAGCGCCAGGTTGATGCGGTAAGGAAGACGCACGGAAGAACCCCTCAAAAATTGCAAGTGAATACACCTACTATAGAAGAACTTAAGGACAATCTCAGCATCGTCATACGAAAAAGGAAAAACCCCATCTCGACAAGGGTCGAGACGGGGTAAGCCGAGACCGGCGTGCAGACTAGAAACGCACGATGGAGTGGATCGGCATGTAGTTGAGCGGACGCTCGGCCACGGTGGTGCCGGAATTGAGCGAGTCAATCATGACGCCGTTACCGGCGTAGATGGCGACGTGGGATGCGCCACCGTAGTACACAACAATGTCGCCCGGCTGGATGTCCGACATGGACACCTGCTGGCCCTGGGCAGCCTGTGCCTGGGAGGTACGCGGGATGGACTTACCAGCCTGTGCGTAAGCCCAGGAGGTCAGACCAGAGCAGTCGAAGCTGCTCGGGCCGGCGGAGCCCCAGCCGTACGGGGAACCGATGGCGCTGCGGGCAGCGGCGACGACCTTGTCACCGGTGGACTGCTGCGGGGCCGGAGCCGGAGCAGCGGCAGTCTGCGGGACAGTAGCCGTTGCGTTGTAGGTCTTGGCCTGCGCCTGAACCTGGTTGAAGGACGGCACGTACTGGCCGATGTTCGGGACATCCTTGATACCCGGGATGTTCTCGATGCCATTGACGTTCACCGAGTAGTTGGTGTTCGGAATGACAACCTCGGCTGCCTGGGCAACACCCGGAACCGCCACGGTTGCGGTTGCAGCGAGAGCTGCGGTGCCCGCGATACGGCGGGTGGTGTTAGTGCCCTGACGACGGTGCTTAGCCACGAATAAATCTCCAAATCTTCAGTCGCGCCTACCTCCGCGGCGGGCCAAAGCGTTTCTCGTCTTCTACGAGTCCCGTCTTCGGCCGCGTTCCACCCGACCACCGTGACGGTGGACTGTGATGATGTGGAAGCGTGGAAGCTCTGGCCCAGTGGGGGCCTAACGTTCGTTGGCGCGGGCGTTCCTGTATCCCGCGCCTCCGCTCGGCTCACCCTGTCGAGAGTGGGCCAGATACGGCGCTAGTGTTCATTTTTCGATTGAGCACTCATGGGGAGCGCTGCAATGTCTCGATAAGGTTACGAAACCATTACGAGAATTGTCTAGCCGCAACGCCACTATCCGCTCGTTACAAGGCCGTTATCGTCCCGTTATCAAACTTCGGTTTCTCAGGGTTTAATCCGAATGTCGAGCGCAATAGCACTCCAAAACAGTTGCACAACCTGCACCATTTCCGAACTTAACAAACTATTAAGTTCTGCATTAAACCCTAAAATCTACGCAAACAAAGTGCTATCGTGACCTTCGTCACATGCATGTAACATTGGGCGCATTTACCCCACACAGCACATGGTGCACAGCGTCTGTTACCGGGTTTTGGTCGCATCGTGACCCCGAATGCGGCGCCGCACCCCTCGTTGTGTCAGCACCGTGGGGATTCCGATGCACTCCCCCGTTTGCGTCGGCTCACAGGCGGCAGCCACGCCTGCGTGTAGGCTGCCGCCACGGCTTGTAGCGTTGCCCGTTGCCGCCGGCTCTAAGACGCAGTCATATGGGCGCCTGAAGGTCTCTCAAGACCGGCGCCCTGAGGCACCCCACGAATCCCTGCTGCGAAGCGCAGCGGCCTACCGGCAGACTCAGCTACGGTTGCCGCGCGGCTTCACCGTGAGCGTCGCCCACACACCCCATGCACGCACCCCGATTCACGTGCGTAACGGTGACTCTCGAACGCCGAGTGATTCATGTCTGCGGTGGCAGCCCCTGTCCACGTCTCAGGGACCCTCTCCCGCTTCTATTGGCTTCATCTCGCAGTATTCCGCGCTTGGGCGCTTCCTTATATATAGGGAGTGAAAAACTGACGAACCCGCCGCAGCCTGCTCCAGGCTGTGGCGGGTTGGTGACAGTTTCGAAGGAAGGAAGGCGCTAGATGCGGCCGTTTTCTTCGTCGTCGCGGCGATTGGCCTCGTTGAGGGCGCGGTACATGTCCGCCTCCTCGGCGGCGTTCTCTGCGTGGATTTCGTGAACCTTGCGCATCAGGCCCTCGTCGTCCGGGGCAAAGATACCCTGGGTCTCGGAGTCAGCCAGACCAAGGTGGTTGAGCTGCTTCGGGACGTACGCACCGGCGTACTCAAGCGGAACCGGGTGGCCGTGCTCGTCGACCGGGCCGAGCGGCTGGTGAACCTCGATGAAGGCACCGTTCGGCAGCTGCTTCAGAACACCGGTCTCGATACCGTGCTCGAGAACCTCACGGTCGGAGCGCTGGAGACCAACGCAGATCTTGTACGTAAGGAAGTAAGCAATCGGCGGAACCACGATGAGACCGATTCGACCAACCCAGGTCATCGCGTTCAGCGAAATCTGGAAGAAGTGAGCCACGTGGTCGTTACCACCGGAAATGGTAACCAGAACGAAGAAGGAGATAGCCATCGCGCCGAGGCCGGAACGCACCGGCACGTCGCGCGGACGCTGCAGCAGGTTGTGGTGAGCGTCGTCGCCAGTCATCTTCTTCTCGATGAACGGGTAAGCGATAAGCAGGATAACCATGATCATGGCGACCACGACGACCCAGAATGCACCCGGGATGGTGTACTTACCGAGGTAGAGCTCCCACGCCGGCATGACACGGGCGAGACCGTCAGTCCACAGCATGTAGATATCAGGCTGGGAACCAGCGGAGACCTGCGACGGGTTGTACGGGCCCAGCAGCCAGATGGCGTTGATGGTGAGCAGACCCGACATGAGCGCCAGCACGCCAGCGACCATGAGGCCCATGCCGATAGCCTTCGTAGCGAAGACCGGCATAATACGGACGCCGACAACGTTGTTCTCTGCGCGGCCCGGTCCCGGGAACTGCGTGTGCTTCTGGAACCAGACGATGAGAACGTGAGCAGCGATGAGGGCGAGGATGATGCCCGGGATAACCAGCACGTGGAGGATGTAGAAACGATCCAGCATGAGGTCGGACGGGAAGTCACCATCGAAGATGGCCCAGTGCAGCCAGGTACCGATGACCGGGATGGTCAGGATGATGGCCGACATAATACGGAGGCCGACACCGGAGAGCAGGTCATCCGGGAGGGAGTAGCCGAGGAAGCCCTCGACCATGCCCAGGAGGATAAGCGTGCAACCGATGATCCAGTTAGCCTCACGCGGGCGGCGGAACGCACCCGTGAAGAAGATACGCAGCATGTGCGCGACCATGGACATCATGAACAGCAGGGCTGCCCAGTGGTGCATCTGGCGGACAAAGAGGCCACCGCGAACCTCGAAGGAGAGGTCCAGGGCGGATGCGTATGCGGAAGACATCTCGACACCGTTGAGCGGTGCGTAGGTGCCGTCGTAGATGACCTTCGTAATCGACGGGTCGAAGAAGAGGGCCAGGTAGATACCAGTCAGCAGCAGGATGATGAAGCTGTAGAGCGCCATCTCACCGAGCATGAAGGACCAGTGGGTCGGGAAAACCTTGTTCAACTGCGGGCGAACCGCACCGGACAGCGTGAAACGGCTGTCAACGTTGTTGCCAATCTTTGCGAGTTTATTGCTCATTATGACTTACGCTCCCAGTATGCCGGGCCGACAGGCTCAATGAAGTTGCCCTTGGCGACCAGGTAGCCGTCCTCATCAATCGTGACCGGCAGCTGCGGCAGCGCACGGGCGGCCGGGCCGAAGACCGGCTTTCCGTACTGCAGAGCGTCGAACTGCGACTGGTGGCACGGGCAGAGAATACGGTTGGTCTGAGCCTCGTACAGCGAGGTCGGGCAACCAATGTGGGTACAAATCTTAGAGAAGGCGTAGTAATCGCCGTAGTGGAAGTCCTCCTGGCCCTCACGCTCAATGACCTTCTGCGCGTCAGAGTTACGCAGACGGATGAGCATGACCGCGTTGCGGTTGCCGTGGATGGAGTGCATGTGGTTCTCGTAGACATCCTTCTGCGGATCGTAGAGATCGCCGTCGTTGACGTCGGACTCTGCGAGCGGGAAGACAGTCTCCATGCCGCCGGCGGCCAGGTCCTCTGGGCGCACGCGGACGAGGCGAGTAACACCCTGCGTCGTGTAGTGCGTGCCGGACTCGCCTTCGTGCTGCTCGGCGATCGTGCCGGTATCGCGTGCGAGGTAGAGCTTGACGCCCTTCTCATGCAGCGTCCAACCGGAGGTCCACATCGTGCCGTCGCCGGCGTAGTTGAGCTCGTGGCGAACCTTCCACGGGTTCTTGATGGCGCCACCCAGCGGGGCAACGACGGTGAGACCGAAGAGAACGGCGGCACCGCCGAGCAGGCCCTGGAGGGTCTTGCGGCGACCAAGGGTGGAGGTCTTCCACGAGTCGTTGAGGAGCGCGGTCAGCGTGCGGCGATCAATCTCGTCCGACGGACCGTCGTGGCGACGCTGCACGGAAATTTCCTCCGGCAGAATGCGCTTGACGTACTGCACGATGGCGATGCCCAGCGAAAGGATGGACAGGCCAGACGTAAGACCCAGCAGCGGGGTGTACAGGGTGTGCCATGCAAGGCCCTCTTCGCCGAGGGACTTGTAGTGCCACGGCCAGAACAGGTAAATGGCAAGGAATGCCAGACCCATAACGATGGCCAGTGCAGCCCACACGCCGACGTTGACGGCAGCGCGCTTTTCTGCAGGATCGCCAGCGACCGGGAAACGCTCCTTGCGGAACGCCACGGTGACGCCGTCCATCTCAGCACCCAGGGCGGTGAGCTCAGCATCAGACATGTTCTTGAGCTCGGCTTCGGTGTAGTTCTTGTTTACGTTGCTCATTAGTGGCGCGATCCAATCCACATAGCGGCAGCACACAGTGCGGTGATGCCGATGATCCACATTGCAAGGCCTTCAGAGACCGGGCCAAGTCCGCCCAGGTCCCAACCAGCCGGAGACGGGGTCTCCTTCGCGGACTTGATGTAAGCGATGATGTCCTTCTTCTCGTCAGCAGTGAGCTGGCGGTCAGAGAACTTCGGCATGTTCTGCGGGCCGGTGAGCATCGCCTGGTAGATCTCCTGCTCGGAAGCAGGAGCCAGCGGCGGTGCGTACTTACCGGAGGACAGTGCGCCGCCCTGGCCGGTGAAGTTGTGGCACGATGCGCAGTTCATACGGAAGAGCTCGGAGCCCTTCGCGACATCTTCTGCCTGGATGTTGCCGTCGTAGTTGGCGCCGCGGAGCGACTCCTGTGCGACGGAGCCGTCCTCGTTGTACACGATGTCCGGGCCGCCACCGTTGGCAGCGACGAATGCGGCAAGCGCGAGCGTCTGCTGCTCGGTGTAGCGCGGGGTCTTGCGCTCAGCTTGGGCGTCGTTCGACATCATCGGCATGCGGCCAGAGTGCACCTGGAAGTATACGGAGCCGGCACCGATACCCACCAGGGAAGGACCGCGGTCCTGGATGCCCTGGAGGTTCGCACCGTGGCAGGTGATGCAGGCGGTGTCGTAGATGTCCTTGCCTTCTTGCACGAGGGCAGCGTCATCCTTCTGCGCCGTCGCCACCTGAGCGTCGGGAGAGAGGGCGGAGGCCAGGACGCCAGCACCGGTAAGACCGATGGTGAGGGCAAAGGCACCCGCGAGCGTGCGCTTGACCTTGCGGCCGCGACGCGTCTTTGTTGCCGCAGCAGTATCAGGGGTCTCCCCTGCTGCCTGTGCGGCGTTCATTGGATTGGTATCCATCATTTTCCTTTGAGTTACTGGAGTTCGGAAATGAATGGCGGTGGACCGATTGTTGTCTCGGTGTCCTACGGCCTACTGAATGATGTAGATAACGACGAAGACGCCGATCCACACGACGTCAACGAAGTGCCAGTAGTAGGACACTGCCATTGCGGCGGTTGCCTGTGCCGGCGTGAACTTCGACTTAGCCGTACGGAGCAGAATCGCGATGAAGGCCAGAAGGCCTGCCGTCACGTGCGCCGCGTGGAAACCGGTCAGGATGTAGAAGACCGATCCGAAGACGCTGGACTGAATGGTCACGCCGTGGATGATCAGGTGGGTCCACTCATAGGCGAGGATGCCAATGAAGACCACAGCCAGTGCGATCGTCGCGGAGTACCACAGTCGAAGCTTGTATACGTCACCCCTTTCAGCTGCGAAGACGCCGAATTGCGAGGTCACGGAAGACAAGACCAGGACCGCAGTGATGACAAAGCCCATCGGTACGTTGATGTGCTCGGTCCAGTGCGCCCAGTCGCCGTCCTGACCATTAGCTCGCGAAGTAAACCACATCGCAAACAGTCCGGCGAAGAACATTAATTCCTGAGACAGGAACACGATGGTGCCAACGCTGACCATGTTCGGTCGGTTCAGCGCAGCAACACGTGGTGCTGTCATACCTTGATTTGAAACTGTGCTCGTCACGCAGTCAATTATGACCTTTTAACAGGCATAAGTCACCCGAGACCCCCCACTTCTTTCCGGCTCGTCCAAGGTTTTAGCCAGGTTTCTTCCAGCCGTTCGCGACTTAAAAACGTCGAAAAATAGTTGGGAACTTTTTCCGCTCCCATACGACGCCGCATCTCTGCAGGTAGAAGCGCCCAAAAAGGAGGCATCCCCCCTACCGCCAGTTTTAATAGCTGGCCGCTGGTTCACATTGAAACGAAATACACGAATATTTCTAGAGTTTCGCTGAGAGATAAATCACTTACATGTCGGCGCGTTTTTCCCAGGGTTGCAACTTTCGGTTGACCCCCGGTTCAAAATGGCCTTCACGTGCAGTTTTCTTTCCAAGCACAGTCGCTGGCGCACGCGAGCAACTCCCCCTAGGCCCGCAAACTATGCGCAAATTTCCCGGCTTCGCAAAAATCATGGAACTCCAGGGAACTATTTTGTGTCAGGTCCGACGATCGCCAAATGCCCCTGTACGTAGCGGGAAGCTACGCACAGGGGCACGAGAAGTGTGGGGCGGGGACAGTCGCGGGCCGTGGCGGCCGGCGGCCATCCGAGGAAGCTTAGTGCTTCTCCTTCGGGATGCCGTACTGCAGCGACAGACGGAAGGTGAAGTACACCAGCATGGCGGCGCCGAGAGCAATCATCCAGAAGTACAGGAAGATGATGCCCAGACCCATAACGGCGATAGACATGGTCATTGCAAACGGGTAGATGGAGCCCGGCGAGAAGAAGCCGAGGATGCCAGCGCCGTCTTCAGTTTCAGCCTCTTCCCAATCGCTCGGAGAAACGTCCGTGCGGTTATCGGTGAACTGAAGGTAGACGGCGAGCATGATACACATGACGGCCGCGAGAGCCATGGCGACGATACCGATCCACTCCGGACCGTAAAGGTAGCCGTCGTCGCGAGTGAAGTTGACGCCGAAGACGTAGACAATCTCGGAGACGATGAGATATGCCGCGATGGCGTAGAAGACGTTAGAACCTGCGCGCATTGTATTTCTCCTTTAGGCGTTCTCGTCGACGAAGTTGTCGCCGGTCTTGGTGTCGCGAACGCTGTTGAACGGCTGAGTGGTGACCGCGTACGGATCCTCACCGATGGAGGCGAGAGCCTCAGAGTTCGGAGCGTCCGGGTTGTCGTTGCGGAACTTCATGTAGTCCGCGAACTTCTCTGGGGTCACAACGCGCAGCTCGAAGTTCATCATCGAGTGGTAGGTACCGCACATCTCAGCACAGCGACCAACGAACGCGCCTTCCTTGGTGATCTCCTCGATCTGGAAACGACGCTCCTGCTGGTTGTTCTCCGGGTGCGCGTACACGTCGCGCTTAAAGAGGAACTCCGGAACCCAGAAGGCGTGCGAGACGTCACCGGAAGCGAGACGGAACTCAATCGCGGTGTGCGACGGGAGAACCAGAACCGGAACCTCTTCGGTGGTGCCGACGGTCTCGATGTCGTTGTAGTTGAGGTAGGAAAGGTCACCCATGGACTTGCCGTGAATCGGGTTCGGGTTCTTCACACCCTCCGGGTCAACGGAGGATTCCTCGGCGAGCTTGTTGCGCTCCTCGTCGGTGCCGTCATAGTCGGAGCCGGTCGGGGAAAGCTCACCCTTAACGCCGGCATAACCGAACTTCCAGTTCCACTGGTAAGCCGTCACGTCGACCGTTACCTGTGGGTCCTTATCAAGGGCGACAACCTTCTGCTGTGCCTGAACCGTGAAGAAGAACAGGCCCATGATGATGAGGATCGGGACGATGGTAAGCACCATCTCGAGCGGCACGTTGTACTGTAACTGCTTCGGGAACTCGCCCTTGCCTTCCTTCTTGGCGCGCTTTGCGCTCCAACGGAAGATTGCAGTGAGGAACAGGCCCCACATGACGAAACCGATGAACCATGCAACAACCCAGACCCAGATCCAGAAGTTGTACATTCCCTCAGCCTCAGGCGTAATGCCCTTCGGCCAACCAAATCCCAGGAGGTTTTCAACGGCCGAAGGCGCCTGTACATCACAGGCCGCCAGTGCCAAACCGCCCAGGGCAATTGCGCCAGCTAGGCCCGCCTTACGGGCGAAGTTGCGCTGCTTACGCTGTCCCACGTGTGTTCTGCCTTTCTGTCCACACAAAACTTCTCGAATACTCCCAGAGCATTCCTATCAACACAGGATAGTGCATAGACAGGCCCCATAAGCCCTGTTCGAGGCTGACAGGAAACTCGTATATACACATAAGGAGTATGTCCGGAAGGGATATTACAGGTCGACCACGACAATCTCTCCCCACCACCCCCACAGGTCCAGTATGCCGTGTGCCTTAATTCACAAAGCAGCCCGCGCTACACCATCCGAAAGTTTGCACCCTAAAGGGGACGCTGCGCATTCGAAGGTTCTCAGGCGGCCCTCTCCCACCCCTCCGCGACCCGCAGCGACCTGTACACCGGGTCGTTTCCGCGCGTCTGAAACACCGGCTCAGCACGCGGGGCCGTAAGCTGTGGGACAGATATTTTCGTTTTCGCCATATTAAAGGAGCAATCACTACATGTGCGGACTTTTGGCCCTGCTATCGGCCTCGGGAAACGCTGGCGACTACGTCGACGCAGTCGAGCGCGCTCTGCCCTGCATGCATCACCGCGGCCCCGATGCCGCCGGCACCTGGCACGATGACGACGCGGCGTTCGGCTTCAACCGTCTGTCCATCATCGATATTGAGCACTCGCACCAGCCGCTGCGTTGGGGCCCGGAGGGCGAGGAGAACCGCTACGCCCTCACGTTCAACGGCGAGATATACAACTACGTCGAGCTGCGTGCAGAACTCAAGGAACTGGGTTACACCTTTAATACTGAGGGCGACGGCGAGCCCATCGTCGTTGGCTACCACCACTGGGGTGCTGACGTCGTCGAGCACCTGCGCGGCATGTTCGGCTTCGTTATTTGGGACACCAAAACGAAGACCATGTTCGCGGCCCGCGACCAGTTCGGCATCAAGCCGCTCTACTACGCCACCACTCCGGCGGGCACCGTATTTGCCTCCGAGATGAAGTGCATCCTGGAGATGGCCGAGGACCTCGGTCTAGGACTCAGCCTTGATACGCGCGCCATCGAACACTACGTCGACCTCCAGTACGTCCCGGAGCCGGAGTCCCTGCATGCGAATATCCGCCGCGTCGAGTCGGGCTCTACTGTCACGCTCACTCCCGGCGGCGAGGTCCTCAACACTCGCTACTTCAAGCCCCAGTTCCCGGTGCAGCAGGTGCCGGCTGGCCAAGAGCAGCAGCTCTTCGACCGCATCGCCCGTGCCCTCGAAGATTCCGTGGAAAAGCACATGCGCGCTGACGTCACCGTCGGCTCCTTTCTTTCCGGCGGTATCGACTCCACGGCCATCGCGGCGCTGGCCAAGCGCCACAACCCGAACCTGCTCACTTTCACCACTGGCTTCGAGCGCGAGGGCTACTCCGAGGTTGACGTTGCTGCAGAGTCTGCGGAGGCCATCGGCGTCGAGCACATCGTCAAAATCGTCTCCCCCGAGGAATACGCGGACGCCGTGCCGAAGATCATGTGGTACCTCGACAACCCGGTTGCAGACCCCTCGCTCGTGCCGCTCTACTTCGTGGCACAGGAGGCCCGCAAGCACGTCAAGGTCGTGCTCTCCGGCGAGGGCGCAGACGAGCTCTTCGGCGGCTACACCATTTATAAGGAACCACTCTCCCTAGCCCCATTCGAGAAGATCCCGGATCCGCTGCGTCGCGGCCTAGGCAAGCTCTCCCAGATCTTGCCCGAGGGCATGAAGGGCAAGTCGCTGCTCAACCGCGGTTCCATGACGATGGAGGAGCGCTACTACGGCAACGCACGCTCCTTTAACTTTGAGCAGATGCAGCGCGTTATCCCGTGGGCCAAGCGCGAGTGGGACCACAAAGAAATCACGGCACCCATCTACGCCCAGTCGCAGGGCTTCGACCCAGTCGCCCGCATGCAGCACCTTGACCTGTTCACGTGGATGCGCGGCGACATCCTGGTCAAGGCTGACAAGATGAATATGGCGAACTCGCTCGAGCTGCGCGTGCCTTTCCTCGATAAGGAGGTCTTCAAGGTCGCGGAAACCATCCCGTATGACATGAAGATTTCACACGGCACCACGAAGTACGCGCTGCGCAAGGCCATGGAGCAGATCGTTCCGGCGCACGTCCTTCACCGCAAGAAGCTCGGCTTCCCGGTGCCCATGCGTCACTGGCTCGCCGGCGATGAACTCTATGGCTGGGCCCAGGATGTCATCAACGAGTCCCAGACCGAGGACATCTTCAATAAGAAGGAAGTCCTCGAGATGCTCAAGGAGCACCGCGATGGCGTCTCCGATCACTCGCGCCGCATCTGGACCGTCGTGGCGTTTATGATCTGGCACGGCATCTTCGTCGAGCACCGCATCGATCCGCAGATCGAGCAGCGCGACTACCCCATCCGGCTCTAGGAGAGCCCCGGCATGTCACTGCAGCGGAAAACGTACGAGCTGAGCGTGGACGGTTACCACTTCCGCGCCACGGTCAGCGCGACCCACCGCAGTGTTGACTGGCTCGACTGCCCCAACGAGTACCTTCCTTCTGGCTACTCGTCCACCGTCTATGTCGCAGCCGAGACAAGCCGAACAGACGGCAACGGAACGCAGACTCCGCCGCTTCCTACTGCCGAAAAGGTACGCGCGGATATCCGCGTATGGCTTTCCACCCTCGACGAGCTTGACGAACTCGAGGACACCGGCGACGCCAGTGACACCGGTGACAGCGACGAATCGTAGAGCGTCTGCGTTACAAGGCAAAGAGAAAACCGGGGCTAAGTAGCAGAAAGCGTGTCTGATTC
>NZ_KV796446.1:0-239 GCF_001809185.1 Corynebacterium sp. HMSC072G08 | reverse complement strand
GATGAGGTCGGCGCGAGGCTTGCCAAGCCGAAGACCCGCGTGGAGTCTGCCCGCCATACCTATGGCAAAGACGGTTGGCACCGTTTGGTGATTAACACCCAGGACCCGTGGCTGATGGATATGCTCGGCGCGCTGCCCGGCGATAACCTGCTTGACGGGTTCAAACAGTTTGTCGCTGGCGGGGAGCAAATTCAGGCACCGGCTCGTGCTGCGCATGTGGTTATTCGTCTCGATGAGCA
>NZ_KV796445.1:82519-87055 GCF_001809185.1 Corynebacterium sp. HMSC072G08 | reverse complement strand
TCATCCGCATACTTCGGATCCACAGAATCCGTCGTGGGCTTCAAGTTGAAATCGGCGTTCACTGTGCGATTCACGACGGTATCCGTGCCAGGAATCGTCCAAGTTGCGGTGACCGCAACCTGCGTCTCGCCCTTAACCTGTTTATCTTTAGGCCAAGTGATTACGCCCGTATCCGGGTCGATCGTAACGCCGAGCTTCTCTGCTGCCGCAGGATCCGAGAAGGCGAACTTAGCACCTTGCGGAATCGTCTCAGTCTTATCCGTGTTCGGATTATCGAATTTGGGAGTCGAAGTGAGAGCCTTCAAACCTGCGGTTCCCGTGACCGTTGGGTAATCGATGTATGCCGGATCAGCCAGGAAAGAGTCCGCGAGAAGCACGGTACCAGTTGCTTTACCAGAAGCATCAGCAGCAAAAACCTGCGACGAATAGACAGTTGCCTTTGCAAGGTCCTCCGGAACCGTGAACGGAACTGACTCGAGCGTGCCTGATTCGTTGGCCTTTACTGTCTTCGAAGCACCGCCAATAGCAACGCCATCTGCGTACCACTGGATAACGTAGTCATTGAACGGGTTCAGTCCAGTAGTCGTGTTGACCGCAGTGTCTCCCGGACCCGCAATCCGACTCGACAGATCATAGTTCGTGATGTCATGCATCGGATTTGCAGTGAACACAGCGAATTTGACGTTCGAAATATTGTAGGATTCCAGTGCGTTAACAGCGGTAGCAAGCTCAGGCGACTGGAACATATTGTTCTGGAACGAGTTCATCCACACATCGCGGTCGCCCTCGATCACAGGGTACACGTACAAGTAATCCGAGTTGATGTGGCGATGCTTTTGGCCGACCGTGCCATTCCACTTCATCAGGCTGCCATGATCAACGTCCGAGTCCGGCACAACGGTACCGTATTCCTCATCAGAGATCGTGTGGGAAATGGAGGCTCCGGAGTTTTGCTTATCGCGAGACACGCCATACAGGCCATTGAATGGAATGTAGTAGTCGCCGTTCGAAGCCACAGTTGCAACAACCGATTCTGCGATAGCGGACCCAGCACCGTTTTCCGCCTCGTAGTCAGCGACAATCTGCTTCTGAGCTGACGCAAACTCGTCAGGAGTGAAGCCAGCATTGGCATCCTTCCAAGCGTCAAACTGACGGGCGACCTCATCATTTACGTAAGACCCAACAACCTTCGTATCCGTGGCCGCGCGGTCGTTGAACTCTGTGTCCTTGTAGTACTGGTTGGCCAGCGTTCCGCCAGCCTCGCGGTTTTCCCACCAGACGTTACCGCGAACAGTACCGTATTTACCGGTGTTTTTACCGGCTTCGGTTCGCTGTGCCTCCGGCTTAGCAAGCCAACCGTCAACGTTCGGCTTCTCCTCGAAGACAACCATGCTGTTGACGACGCGGTTAATGCCGGCAGTGAAGTCCCAAGACTCATTCTTACGAGAAAGTCTGCCGTGGAAACGGCCAGCCATCATGTCACCGGTCTTAACCTGCATAAGGCGCGCCGGGTCGGGATTCTCAGCCCACGTACGAAGCTGAAACTTACTGTCTCCTGCAAGGTCAAACCCGTACTCTCCGCCATTAGCGTCCTTCACCGGCTTGGAAAGGTCAAAGACAAACTTGCCCTCAGAATCAGACACCGTGTAGTACACCGGCGAAACGACGCCCTGTCCATTGATCCACTGCAGGAAGACCTTCACACCTGGCATGAGGACATCGTCGCCGTTGCGGGCATCAAGACCGCCACCGTACTGCTTAAAGACCTCACCCTGGTACCCCTGCTTCTGACCCCAGACACCGTCAGCACGAATGGCCGTGGCTTCAGAAGAACCCGGCATATCTGCAGGGGTGTTGTTAGCTGCATCAGTAGCAGCATCCTGTGCAACAGCAGCAGGCACGGTATCAATCATGTTCGGTACAACAACCGTACCGGTCGCGGCGATGGCGAAAGCAGCACCGCCAGCGATGAGATTACGCATACGGCCCTTGAAGCCGAGACCCTGGAGAGCCAACGCAGACGTACTGCGCGGAGCCTGGGAAGCATCAAAATTAAACTTCAACAGAAAATCCATTCCTAGAAAGACGAATAGGGGAACCTAGATCACCGCGAGCGAAGTAGGACGGCGGATAATCCAAGTGGAATTTCGATACCAGCAAGAGAGCGGCAGTGTCCCTAAGATAAGCACTTAGAAACTCTCACGAAATACCTAGAAACAATCCTAAGGTGGATTCACAGGTTCCACCACTACCCCCCACATCCAGCCAATGGATTCCGCGTGAAATTACAGCTTTTATGCGCAGTTATTGAGAGAAAGGCCAGCTCACAAGGTACCACTGCCGAGAGAGCACTTAATTGTGATATTGCCCACATATTAGATAGTATCTGAGGATTCCATGCCAGAGGCCTTTTACCCTTTGGTCTAGTTGGTGATTGTTGTTGAAAAATATAACCGCCAAAGAGGCAACTGTTGTGAACACGGACCTTTTTGAAACTTCCCCACCTAACCCCCGCACGGCGTTGAAGTGTTCTATTTTCGGGGGAAAATACCCGTGTGACACACTCAGGCCGATTTTCTCTAAGGTTTATCTCAGCAATCGGAAACCTGAAGGCATGCAAAATCCCCCGCCGCGCCCGCAGAAACGCGGGGCGACGAGGGCATCGGAAAGCTGAGGTTAGTCCGCCAGGATGTCGTGGCGCACGATGGTCTGGTCGCGGCCGGGGCCGACGCCGATGTAGGAGAAGCGGGCGCCGGAAAGCTCCTCAAGGCGCAGGACGTAGTCCTGAGCCTTCTGCGGGAGCTCTTCGAAGGTCGTGCAGTCGGTGATGTCCTCATCCCAGGCCGGCATGGTCTCGTAGATCGGGACGGCGTGGTGGAAGTCAGACTGGGTCATGGGCATCTCGTCGAAGCGCTTGCCGTCGACGTCGTAGGCCACGCAGATCGGGATCTCACCGATGCCGGTGAGCACGTCGAGCTTGGTGAGGAAGTAGTCCGTGAAGCCATTGACGCGGGTGGCGTAGCGTGCGACGACGGAGTCGTACCACCCGCAGCGGCGCTTGCGGCCGGTGTTGACGCCCACCTCGCCGCCGGTGGTCTGCAGGTACTCGCCCCACTTATCGTGCAGCTCCGTGGGGAACGGGCCGGCACCGACGCGGGTAGTGTAAGCCTTGATGATGCCCAGGGCGTGCGTGATGCGAGTCGGACCGATGCCGGAGCCCACGGACGCGCCACCGGCGGTCGGGTTGGAGGAGGTCACGAACGGGTAGGTGCCGTGGTCCACGTCGAGCATGGTGGCCTGGCCGCCCTCCATGAGGATGTGCTTGCCCTCGTCCATCGCCTTGTTGAGCTCAAGCTCCGCGTCGATGACCATGGGGCGCAGGCGGTCCGCGTACTGCAGGAAGTACTCCGCGATCTGGTCAGCGTCGATGGCCTTGCGGTTGTACATCTTCACCAGCATCTGGTTCTTGATGTCGAGCGCAGACTCGATCTTCTGGCGCAGGATGGACTCATCGAAGACGTCCTGGACGCGCAGGCCGATGCGAGCAACCTTGTCAGCGTACGTCGGGCCAATGCCGCGGCCGGTGGTGCCAATGGCGCGCTTGCCCAGGAAGCGCTCCTGCACGCGGTCGAGCGTCTGGTGGTACGGCGCAACGAGGTGCGCGTTGGCGGAGATGCGCAGACGAGAAGCATTTGCGCCGCGGGCCTCAAGGCCGTCGATCTCGTCGAAGAGGGCCTCAAGGTTGATAACCGTGCCGTTGCCCAGGACCGGGGTGGCGTTCTCGGAGAGGATGCCGGCCGGAAGGAGCTTGAGCTCATACTTCTCGCCGCCGACGACCACGGTGTGGCCCGCATTGTTACCGCCGTTGGGCTTGACCACGTAGTCCACGCGGCCACCCAGGATATCGGTGGCCTTGCCCTTGCCCTCGTCGCCCCACTGGGCGCCGACAATCACGATAGCTGCCATGTTGCTTCGTTCACTTCCCTAGCCCTGATGGGCCGATTGCGTGGGTTGCGTTTATCGTGCCGTCTCTCGACGGCCGACCGCAGCCGCTACGATCAAAATACTGCCCTATCGTACCCGGTCGCACAATAGTTTTCATTACCTGGACGCGATTATGTGGGTGTAATTACGCGTCCCAGCGAGAACCAGGCAGCGACTACCGTCGCCGGCGGGCCCATAAAAGTTCTCAAGCTTGGCAACCTCAGCCCACCACATCTGTTCTCACTGTTGCGCGTTTGCGCCAGGTGGAAGAAGGTAAAGCCGCTCTGCCAAGCTATAGAACCCACGGCCTAGGCGGCGCGGCAGATGTCTAGTCACAACCATCGCCGAGGACATTCCACATTTCTTGCGCCCATCTTCAGACTCCGTCCAAACAACAAGCTCAAGAATCTTAGCGATGGCCGCGCGGTCAGCCGGGTTATCCATCGAAATGGTCGCTGCTCCATGGCGGCAGTTGGTCGCAGGGGTCGACATGACCGTGCGCCTTACCCATCTATTTTTCTGTAATCTGGCCCGCGAGAGCGCAAGCTCTCC
>NZ_KV796445.1:0-82419 GCF_001809185.1 Corynebacterium sp. HMSC072G08 | reverse complement strand
GTCTCCACCGCCATATATGGGGGTCGGGGGCCAACTGCCATCGTCAGCGCTGAGGCGTTGGGTTCCGCCTACCTGATGGAGGGAGGTGAGATGACACATGTCCGCTTCTAATTCGCAGCCGCCTGAGGGCGACAAGGATAAGAAGAAGGCCTGGAAGAAGTTCGCGGGAACGATCTTCGCCCAGGCCCTCGGGACGCTGGCAGCCACTGGCCTGCACGATACTATCGAGCAGGTCTGGCACTGGCTGACTAGCTAGTCTCACTGGAAAGTCCCGGGATCTTTACCAGGAACCGGGGCTTTCCGCTGTTTTGGCGTGACAATCCGGCGGCGAGCTTTCATGTCACGGCCCAGCTTACCGGCCACGCGAAGCCGATTCAACGCCTCACTCCTTGCAACTTTGTGTAATCTGGCCCGCGAGAGCGCAAGCTCTCCCCTTTTGACGGTACTGTCAACCGGGGTCGCCCGGGGTCCCCACCGCCATATATGGGGGTCGGGGCCGTTGTTTTTCTTCGCACCGCCAGGTGCGGAGTTCCACCTACCTGACGGAGGGAGGTGAGATGACACATCTCCACTTCTGACTCTCAGCCGCCTGAGCGTGGCAAGGATAAGAAGAAGGCCCTGACTGCGATTGTTACCACAATCGCAACCAAGCCCCTCGGGACGCTGGCAGCCACTGGCCTGCACGATACTATCGAGCGGGTCTGGAACTGGCTGACTAGCTAGTCTCACCGAAAGCCTCGGCGACTTTTAGGAGGAACCGGGGCTTTCGCCTGTTTTGGCGTGACAATCCGGCGGCGAGCTTTCATGTAACGACCTCGTCTACCGGCCGCGCATAGCCAATTCAATGAGCGCCGACCGAGCACAAATAAAGATGGTGTGAGGCAGATGGTGTATTTGTCTCATTTGAGGGTGAAATACACCATCTGGCTCACACCATTTACGCCTGTTCAGCTGCGCTTGACTCCACGAGACGTCAGCCGGCACCGGAGACGAGTACTACGCAAAGTTGAGGAAGCCCAGAATAATGAACAAGTTGGTGAAGTCGATGAACATGCCGCCGACGATGGGCACGATGAAGAAGGCGAGCGGGGAAGGTTTGAACTTGGTGGTGACGGATTCCATGTTGGCCATGCCGTTGGGGGTGGCACCCATGCCGAAGCCGACCTGGCCGGCGACGAGCACGGCGGCATCGTAGTTCTTGCCCATAACGCGGAAGGTAATGAAGTACGCGGCGGTGGCCATGAGGATGACCTGGCCGAGGAGAAGGACGAGAAGGGGCACGGCGACATCGGCAAGCTCCCACAGGCGGACGTTCATCAGCGCCATAGCCAGGAAGATGTTGAGGCCCACGGTGCCCACGATTTCGACTTCCTGGACGGGCACGAGTTCTTCGTATTCGCGCTGCTCGTACTTATCGTTGATATAGCGGAAGAAGACGGCCACGAGCATGGTGCCCAGGTAGACGGGGAAGGCGGCCTTTTCCGTGAAGGTGCCGACCCACGTGTTGAGGAAGTCCGTGATGAAGGAGCCGATGAACATGGCGAGCAGGATCATGATGAACGCGTGCATGATTCGGTCCTGGCGCAGCTTGCGTACGCCCTGCTCAAGAAGAGAGGTGTCGATGTGGACCTTCTCCGACTCCTGCTTGTGGAGCTGGTGCTTGAGGATGAGGCGATTGGCGATGGGGCCGCCCAGGAGGGAGCCGGCCACGAGGCCGAACGTCGCGGAGGTGTAGGCGACGGTCTCTGCACCCGTGACGCCGGATTCCTCCACGAGCGGGGAAATTGCGCCGGACACGCCATGGCCACCAGTCATGGACACCGAGCCCGTCATGAGCGCGAGGTCCTTGGACACGCCCACGAGCGGCGCGAGGAGCACGGCCACGAGATCCTGGAAGAAGCACAGCACCGTACACAGCACGAGGAAGACCATGACCTTCGGGCCGGCCTTCTTGAGCACCTTGATGGAGGCGCCATAGCCCACCGAGGTAAAGAAGATGACCATAAAGAAGGACTGAACGGTCACGTCGAACGTGATATTCGCCAGCCCGGTCTGGCGCAGGATCAGATTGATGATGGCAAACAAAAAGCCGCCGATAACCGGCGACGGAATGGCAAAGCGCTCAAAGAAGTAGATACGCCTTTTGAGCCACATGCCAATGATGAGCACGACGATGGAAAAACCCACCGACTGAATGAGAGAAAATTCGATATCCATATATACCTCAGGCCTTCTTGGGGTTAGAACTCAAGGTTGCGAGCGCGACAGCGCCCCGCTTAGCGCAACAAAAGGGGGCAATGTAACTGGGCCAGTTTACCGTTACGTGGCCCAAACAACTAACTCACGCATGTGTGGGCGCCGCGACTGAATCACCCCCGCCCACATTTTGTAGGCTTAAAACTCACTACTCATATTTCATCCAAGGGGTCTTTCATGACGTACCTCGTCCTGCGCTGCGGCACCGACGCACCGCTTCCCGCTTCCTTACCCAAGGACGCTCACGTCCACGATCTTTCCGCGATCCCCACCCGCCAGGAACTCAAGGTCATGGATGCCCTCGCGACAGAGATTCTCCCGGAGGACCCCACGCCCTCGCTCGACGAGATTGCCGCGCAGCCCGACGTCTCTCACCTCGGCACCCCGCAGCTCGCCCCGCAGCCCATACCGGAGCCCCTGCGCACCGTCGTTGTCGGCACGGACGCTGCGCTGTCTGCCGTTCTCACGCGCGCCATGCGCGCGGACTACATGTGGGTCGAGTTCGGCTTCGTGCCCGCCCAGCTTGCCGATGCCCCCTCTACCCCAGCCTCCGCCTCCACCGCCGCCCACAACTGGGGACTGCCCACCGATGCCGAGGCCGCATGGTCCGTGGCCCTCACCGCACCCGTGCGTCCCGTGCCTCTCATCCGCAACGACTCCGGCCTCGCCATCGCTGGTTCCGCGGCCATCTGTTCCTGGGATGGCGGCGAAATCACCGGCGAAATCATCGTCGATGACGCCGTGCTCGTGCGCCAGGAAGCCGGCGCCGGCGCGTGGGGCACTCGTCTCGTGCCCATGCTCGACGCCCCCGGTATCGTCGCCGCCACAGCGCTCGGTCCCCTCTACGGCGAGCCACCCGCTCCCAAGGGCTTCCTCGCGCGTCTGCGGAACCGGCACACGCCGGAACCCGGTGCCCTCGACCACGAGAGTGTACGCACCGGACGCGCGGTCCAAGCCGGCGGCACCGAGATGCGCGTCGTCGTCGACGGCGTTTCTGCCAAGCGGCCCGTGGACCGCGTGACGTTCTACCGCCACCTGCGCGACCTTCAAATCGCACGACCCTAACCGCGGTCTAGGCAACGCTCGCCAGTTCGCGCGACTCAGCCACACGCGGCTCGCGCTTGTCGCCGCGCGCCTTGCACCCGCCGCAGCCCTCCTCACCGACGACGGGCAAAGGTAGTCACTAGCACCGTCGCGGTGGCCGCCCCTCACTGAAGCGTGCACGGCGCGCCACTTCACACGAAAAAGACGAATACTCACTTCCCGGGAAACCGTTTACACCGGGTTGTGAGTATTCGTCTTTTTATGAGTGGTTAGCCCTGTCAGCGAGCCTCAGGGCCCTCACGCCAGGGGCGTGAGCCCTAGCTCCGAGGAGCCGGGGCTTTCGCCGTGCGGCTGACTACTTCTCAGTTGCGTTGGAAGCAGAGGAACCCTCGCCGCCAGCCGCCTGCTGGATAGCGTGGGAAGAGGTGTACTCCTCCGCGCCGCAGGCACGCATGACGCCGTCAGCGAGCAGCAGACCGATGCCCACGGCAGCGGTGCCGGCAAGGATGAGACCAGCGTTCTCAGTGCCCTGAACCTTCACGCCACCGCCGAGGGCTCCCTCGATAGCGCGGGAGATATCACGGTTGAAAATGCCCAGCTGGCGCTGCGCCTGCGTGTTGAAGTCGCGCAGAGCGCCATTGATCTGGTTGGAGAACTGGTCTACGCCCGGCAGCTGGATTTTCACCTGGGAAGCGAGACCCAGCGGGATGAGAGCCAGCAGCGGCAGGCCTGCAGCCAAGCCAGTAGCAATACACGTCGGGTTCGAGGAACCCTCGTTGTCCTTGCCGGAGGAACCGTTGTCGGTCTGGGTGCCGCCATTGTTGTTGTTATTGTCCTCGTCGCCGCCCTTCTTGTCCGGGGTGACGTCCGTCGTGGACTCCTTGACAACCTGGCCGCTACGGTCGATGACCACGACGATGACATTGTTACCGCCGCTGAGTTCCTTCAGCTTGTCCTGCGTAAGGATGTTGCCGTCCTTGTCGCGGAGAACGATGGTGCCATCAGACTTACGCTCGATGACGATGTCGAGCTTGTTGCCATTCTGGTCACGGACGACGGCGGACTCGCCGTCCTTAACCACAATCGTGGAGCCGTTGTTGTCAACAACAACGCCGTCCTTGGAGATGCCACCCTTGTTGTCGGTCTTCACATCATCGGTGGAGATGGTGCCATCCGGGCGAACCGTGATGGTGATTTCGCGGACGACATTGCCGTCCTTGTCCTTCTCAGCCACGACGGCGATACCCGAGCCGGCACCGTCCTTCTTGGTGATGATGATTTCGCCGGTCTTCGGATCCTTCGTGACGGTGATGAGGTCCTTGCCCTGAGTCACCTCGACAGCACCGGAGTTCGGAGCCTTGTCCGAACCATTGATGGTGATCTTGCCGGAGGAGATAACGTCAGAGTCCTTGTCGATGACGATGTTGCCACCCTTGCCTGGCTGTGCGGCATCGTTCTTCTTAAGAACCGTGACGTTGTAGTGAGCAACGACGGTGCCGTCAGCAGTGGTCTCTTCAACAACCACGAGGCCTTCTGCGCCATCGTTCGGATCGAGGGTCCAGGTGCCATTGGAGTTCTTGTCGATCTTCGCGATGTTACCGCCGGAGGTGATCTTCAGCGTGTGGTCGCTCGCGCCCGGGGTCACAACAACGGTTGAGGTGTTCCAAATGTTCGCGTAGTTCTCCTTGACCGTGGTCTTCTCGGCCGGAGTCACGTTGATGGTGTACTCCTTCAGCACGGTGCCGTTGGAGCTGCGTTCCTCGACCACGATCTTGCCGGAGGTAGCGCCGTTAGGCAGCTTGGTCACGACGTGGAAGACACCCTCAGAAATTTCCTTGACGTCGTAGAACTCAGAGCCTTCCTTGACAACCAGAGTGGTGTTGGAGCCACCGCGGTTGATGGTGAGCTCGGTCTTCTCGGTGACGGTCTTGGTGTCCTTGACGACGGTGCCCTCGGTGACGTTCACGATGTAGCGAACGAGAACGTTGCCGCGTGCGTCGCGCTCTTCGATGTACGCCGTGCCCTTGGCGTCCTTCTTCGGGGTGACCTTACCGGTGTTGACATCGACATCGATGACGTCGCTGGAGGAGATCTCCTTGCCGTTCTCATCAACGAGAACGATGACGTTGGTGGTCTCGCCCTTGTTGATGGTGAAACCCGGGTGGGTGTTCGGAATGGTGACGACCTGCTCTGCGACATCGAGGTAGCGAGCGGTCGGCTCAACGTTGACCTTGTAGGTGATGGTGGAACCACCCTGGAGAGTGACCTCGAACTCGATGGTGCCCTTCGCACCCTTGACTGGAACGACCTCGAAACCGCCCGGAACCTGGATGACATCGGCGATGGTCGTGTCAACGTTGGTCTTGGTGATCGTGCCGACGATGTCGGTGCGGGACACCTGGTAGGTCTGGTTGTCCTTGATGGTGACCTCAACGTTGTTGTTGGCCACCTCAGTGGTGTCTTCCTTGGCCGGCGTCACGGTCACGTGAATGGTGATGGTGTTGCCCTTGGCATCCTTGAGGACGATGTCGGTCTTGCCAACAAAGCCGTCGACCGGGGTGACAACGAGACGGCCGTTTTCCAGGGTGACGGTGACCTTGTCAGACTCGTAGGAGTCGACCTTGTAGTCGCCGGTGACGGTGAGGGTGAACTTGTGCTTATCCGTGTTGTTGGCCGAGTTGCCCTCAATCGTGATGTTCTGCTCGAGCTGGGAGACCTGGGTATCGTTGTAGGTGACGTTGACCGTCACGCGACCGATGACCTTACCGTCCTTGTCCTTGACAATGACGATCGCGGTGCCGGACTGGCCGTCCTTCGGGGTGATCTTGCCGTTGTTGTCAACGGAGATGATCGTGCCACCCTGCTCGACCTCGTAGGTCACTGCGCCGTCGATAACGATGGTGCCGGTCTGCTTCTGGTTATCGCTGTGCTCCAGGTTGATGTTCAGTTCCTGGACCTTCGTCGGCTCCGTCACAATGATGGTGTAGGTTCCGATGACCTTGCCATTGTTATCGGTGATGTTGATGACGACGGTACCGCCGGAGGTGCGGTCCGGATTCACCTTGACGGCGCCGTTTTCGATAATGACGAGCGGGTTGCCGTTTTTATCCTTGTTGGAGTCGTTGACGATGACGATCTTGCCATCGATGAGCTTGGCGGACTCGCCATCACCGATCTTGATGATGTAGTTGTTGACCTCGGTGGAGGTGTTCGAGCCACCGTCAACGTTGATGGTGATCTTATGCTCGTTGCCCTTCTTGTCAGTGATGACAACGACAACGGTGCCAGAGGTCTTGCCGTTCTTGCCGATGACAACGAGCTTGCCGTTCTCATCGACCTTAACGTCGAAGTCCTCGCCGCCCTCGACGATCTTGACGTCACCCTGGTTGTGAGACCATTCGAAGTTCAGGTCGATCGAGCCGCCGTTGGAGACGTTCGAGTAGTTGTAGTAGTTCGTAATGTTGGTTACGTTCTTCACGACGGTCGTCGGCTCGGCCGGAACGGTGATGACTTCCTTGGTGGTCTTCTCGTTCGTGACCGTCTCAGTGACGCGCTCGGTGATGTTCGGCTTGGTGACCGTCACGGTCTCAACAGCAGTGGTCGGAACATCCTTGGTCACCGTGGTCGGGACGGCCTGGGTGACGGTGGTTGGCTGGGCCGGGGTGGTTTCCGGGGTCGGCTGCGGCGGGTTTTCCTTGATACCCGGCTGGTACGGGGTCAGAATGCGCTGGGTGTATTTCTTCGCATAGTTGGGGTCGCCCTTGGTGTTCGTAGCGAAGAGCTGGAAGCCCTTCGGTGCACCAATCGTGATGTAGGCAGACTTGTCGTAGGTCTTCGCCGGCTGGCCCACAGAAGAGAGGTTGTTCTTGTTGTCGATGGTGTAGCCGGTCAGCTCCTTGAAGCGAGCGAGGTGGTTATTGTAACCACCGGTGTAGTCACTGAATACGCCCCTGACCGCAGCGCGAAGCTGGCGGATTTCTCCATTGTAGGAACCTGCAAGCGCACGGACGAAGAGCTGGTACTCCTTAGCCTTGTCCAGATCGCCAGACTCGTAGCCGTCGGACATGCCCTCGGCAAGGGTCAGGAGGGCGTTGCGCAGCTGCGTCGACTCAGCGTTATCTGCATAGAGGTCAACGATGCGGCTTCCATCGCTGGAGGTCCACACGGCGTGGGTCATCTTGCCAAGGTCGTAGTTCGCAGTGGGAGCAGGTATGTTCGACGCACCGTCGATGCACCAGCCCCAGCCCAGGTTGCCGGTCTTGGCCAGGCCTGCATTGGACAGCTCGGAGCCGAGGTACTTGTCACCATCCTGGACGGCCTTGAAGTTGTCCGCGGACCGCACGGAAATACCGGACTCGGCCAGCGCGGCCGGAGCAGTGACAACCACGGTGCTCGTAGCCATGGCACCGACCATGAAGGCGGTGATGGCGTTACGACCCAGGCGCTGGGTCATAGAAAGACGCTTCATTTTTTTGAAAAACTCCCTAAAAGATCTGAATTGAAACCCAGCTCGCGTGACGGTTACACACAGCTAAGCCCAAACTGCAGGAGCGAGGCTACCAAACAAACCAAGAGCAATCTAATAGGATCTCACCAGAAACTTATGATTGTTGACGTGTCAAATTGAAGATTGAAATGTGCAACTCGGAGTAACCGCAGGTCAGTAGGCACATCCACTTCGTTAAACATCTGAGGCAATTTTATTACGCATTTTCTTTTATATTCATGGTCACATTTCCGAGTCGCAGAATTCACATGGACTTTACTTTCACGAAGTGTGTATACCACCCACTTCACCGGTTAAGCAGCACTTTTCGGCCAGAATCATAGCCATAATGGCACGTGTACCTTTTTCGATAGATTCATACGGACTCATATCTATCCCCCCTCCCTACCTCTCGTGGAGCACAAAGCATCGACACAGGTCAACCGTCCAATTAGTTCTGCAACAGAAAGGGAGATAATCGTCCTACAAACCGTGAAGACCTTAAAATCATGCCGATGCTATCGCGCCGCAATAATCGTATAAGGCAACTACTTACAATTATCTTAGTTTTAATCCGCAGGGAAAATACAGGTTCGGCTATTCGCCGTGTACCTCGGGCGGATAGGCGGGGTGTTCCGACGTCGGTTGGAGCGCCGCCACCGCGGATTCGCGCGACATGCCGCAGACCATGAGCAGATCGACGGTGATGGAGCGCGTCTGCGCGAGGATGGCGTAGGCCGAGAGCACGTGGGTGTCTGCCACGACGTCCATTCCGGCGCGCGCTGCGATGGAGCGCAACTGGTGGATGGTTTCGGGAATGATTTCTGCTTCGTGGAGCCGCTGCTCCCGTGCAGACTCGGAGTAGAGGGCGCCAAGGGCTTGGGCGGCATCGGAAAGCTCTTCGATGAGTTCCAACTGGACGGGTGAGACGTGGTCGCCATCCTCGGCGAGGACGCGCGCGCGGCGCGCCAGGACGCGAACGCCGCGCACAGCATTGTCCACCGGGGACAAGGTGCGCTCGAGCGACCGAATACTGCGCTTCGACGCCCAGAGGAAGGGCGAAACCTTTGCTGTCTCTTTGCCGCCCTTCGCGGCGGCGAGCATCTTATTGATATCGGCCTGGGTGCCGCGGACGGCGTCGAGGGCGTCACGAATGCCCTCGGGGTCGTCCTTGCGGAGGCCTTGAGCGACATCGGAAAGCACAGAGCTCGCGACGCACAGGACCTTGGAGACTTCCCCGCGGCCGGCACGCAGCGGTGAATTAGGAATAAGCGCAATCATGACCACGCCGATGACGGCGCCGATGACTGCGTCGATGGCGCGGGAAAGGCCGCCCATCTCCTCCGGCGGCATGATGGTGGCGATAAGGATGGCGCCGATAGTGATTTGGTTGCTCACCAGCTGCGAACTCGTCACAAAGGACGCAATAAGTAAGGAGACGCCAATGATGATGGTCATGTGGATAGGGCCTGTGCCGAGAGTGTCGACGAGGAAAGTGCCCACGATGACGCCGATGATGCCGCCGACGGAGAGCTCGATGGCGCGCTTGAGGCGGTCACTGCCGGACAGGCCGAGAATGATGATAACCGACATCGGCGCGAAGAACGGCTGCGAGTGACCAAAGAAGCTGTGCGCAACGAAGAAGGCCAGGCCGGCGCCCAGCGTGATCTGCAGAATGTAGACGAAGCGGTTGCGCAGGCGGCCAAAACGAGCTTTGAGCGACTTATCCACCGTGCGCAAGGTTTCGCGGGTGGTCTGTCGCACGCGGGAAGGTTGTTTCTCAGTCGCCATGATGCCTGATTTTAGCGGTCATGCCGTGGCGCGACAGCGGGTTATGGTCCTAAGGGTGTGGTGGCAGAAAAAGCCTCCGCACCACGGCCCGATGATGAGCCGCGGTGCGGAGGTATTCAGGAGGTGTCAGCAGCGCTTACCGCTGTGACGAGTCGTGCGTTTTACTTGGAGACCGTCTTGCCCACGGAGTGGAGGTCGGTGCAGGCCTCAACAACGCGCTCGGACATGCCCTGCTCGGCCTTCTTCATGTAAGAACGCGGGTCGTAGACCTTCTTGTTGCCCACCTCGCCGTCGATCTTGAAGACACCGTCGTAGTTCTCGAACATGTGGCGAGCAACCGGGTTGGTGAAGGCGTACTGGGTGTCGGTGTCGACGTTCATCTTCACAACACCGTAGGACAGAGCCTGCTCGATCTTCTCCTTCTCGGAGCCGGAGCCACCGTGGAAGACGAAGTCGAACGGCTGAGCGTCAGCGTCAAGGCCGAGCTTAGCGATAGCAGCCTTCTGGCCCTCGTCCAGAACCTCCGGGCGCAGCTTGACGTTGCCCGGCTTGTAGACGCCGTGGACGTTACCGAAGGTAGCGGCCAGCAGGTAGCGGCCCTTCTCGCCGGTGCCCAGTGCGTCAATGGTCTTCTCGAAGTCCTCAACGGAGGTGTAGAGGTTAGCGCCAGCCTTAGCCTGGACGCCGTCCTCCTCGCCGCCGACGACGCCGATCTCGACCTCAAGGATGATGTTGGCCTTGTGGGCCTTCTCCAGCAGCTCCTGGGCGATGACGAGGTTCTCGTCGATCGGGATAGCGGAGCCGTCCCACATGTGGGACTGGAACAGCGGGAGCTCGCCACGGTCGACGCGCTCCTGGGAGATGGCGATGAGCGGGCGGACGTACTCGTCCAGAACTTCCTTCTGGCAGTGGTCCGTGTGGAGAGCAACGTTGATGCCGTAGTGCTTGGCTGCCTCGTACGCGAACGCTGCGAGAGCCTGGGCGCCAGCAACCTTGTTTTTCACGGACAGGCCGGAACCGAACTCCGCACCACCGGTGGAGAACTGAATGATGCCGTCAGACTCTGCCTCAGCGAAACCACGTAGTGCTGCGTTGATGGTCTCAGAGGAGGTGCAGTTGATGGCCGGGAATGCGAAGCCGCCCTTCTTGGCGGTATCCAGCATGTGGTTGTAGACCTCAGGGGTTGCGATAGGCATTGAATCATCCTTGGGTGTTCGGAGCCGATATGTTTACCCCTCCAAGTATGCCCGCGTTAAGCGGATCATGTCGACCTAATTTTTGTGACATTTGTTGTACTTTGTGCCCGATCTGTCGCCAGCTACGCAAAATCCCTGCCCACTCGCACATCTCGAGGGCACGCGGGGACAGGGAATGTGTGAAATTTCGGGTGGAAAGCCTGCATTCGGGCCACGGCGGTTGCGCCCGGTGGGTGGGCGGAGTACGGCGGCAGCCGGCTAGATGTCCAGCTCGCGATAAATCCGTGCGCAGGCCTCAAGAAGCATCCAGCCGGAAAGCTGCACGGAGAGGTCGCGTTCAGCGACGCGGATGAGGCCGACGCGCTCACTGAGGGTGGTCGAGGCGAAGCCGTAGTTGTGCGGCAGGCGGGCATCGGCAGCCCAGTCCGTGCCGAAGATGGGCAGGCCGTCGACTTCAAGGCGGTGCTCCCACGCGGACTCAGCCGAGGCACGCACGAGGCGGGCGGCGAGCTTCTTCGTCGCGCGGTTGGCCGGCGAGTCGCCCGGCAGGCGCACGGCGACGTCCGCGAGGTAGCGCGCGAGGATGCCCTTGAACAGGCCGCCGTCGCCGTCGCCGGTCACCGCGTTGAGAACGCCCGACGGCGTGGCCTGGTACGACGCTACCGCCTGGACGAGGCCGCGAATGCGAGTGAGGTACTGCATGAGGTCCTCGACGAGCTCTGCCTCGTGGACGGTGTCGATGTCTTCGAGCGAGGTAACCCCGGCACGCTCGCGCAGGTTCAGCGCGATCTCTAGGCACGCGCCTAAGACGACGCCCTGGCAGTACGGATGGATGACGCGGACGATCTCGGGGCCGTCCATGCGCATGCGCACGCCGTCCATGACGAGACCGTCATCATCGATGAGGTGGTCGTAAATCCAGTCGACGATGGTGCGTGCCTCGGCGATGCGTCCCCGGCGCGCGAGCATGATGGCGCCTGGACCGTTGGAGGGCACGTTGAGGAACGACTCCCCTTCGCGCCACGGCAGCACGCCGAGCTTCGGATCGAGACCCGCCGCGATGTTGAGCTCCAGCGCACCAAGCCGCTTGGCGCGCTTCATGTTCTTAACTTCGCCAGCACGCCCCATGGCAAGCGCCAACCACGCCTTGTCATCGTAGTAGCGGTTCTTCGTGAGCGACTCGACGTTGCGAATGCGAATGCCGCGGACAGTATCCGCGATGCGACGGCGGCGAGCCTTGGTGTTCTTACGCTCGGCGGCATCGACAAGGCAATCGAGGTAGTGCGCCTGCCACCAGTAGTGCCAGTGAATGAAGAGCTTTTCTTTGAGCGTCGGCGGCCAGGACACAACGGCGAGATTGGTGCGCGGCAGCCCCCACACCGCGGAGGCGTGGCGCTCGTTGATCGCGGTTTCCGCGAGGTCTGCGCGGTGTGCCCACGTCTCGTTCATGCGTGTCCCTTATGGTCGGTGTGAGGTTCTGCGGCACGACGGCCGCACTACAAACATCGCTATTCTATACCGCTTGTTACCACGCGCGAGACAGATCAGCGTGCTGGCGGATCCACGCATGCATGGCGATGCCCGCCGCCACGCCCGCGTTAATGGAGCGCGTCGAACCGAACTGCGCGATGGAGCATGTCATCACGGCGTTATCTTGTGCTTCGGCGCTCACGCCGGGGCCTTCTTGGCCGAAAAGGAGCAGGCATTTTTCGGGCAGTTCCGCGGTCTCCAGCGGCACCGAGCCGGGCGTGTTATCGATGGCGACGACGGTCACACCGTGGTCGTGTGCCCATTCGATGAGCTCCCCCACCGTGTCGTGGTGCATGAGGTGCTGATAGCGGTCGGTGACCATGGCGCCGCGGCGGTTCCAGCGGCGACGACCCACAATGTGCACCGTATCGACCGCAAACGCGTTGGCGGTGCGCACGACGGTGCCGATATTCGAGTCGTTTTCGAAATTCTCGATCGCGATGTGCAGCGGATGCCGCCGGGTATCGATGTCCGCGACGATCGCCTCGCGCGTCCAGTACCGGTACGCGTCGACGACGTTGCGGTGGTCACCGTCCGTGAGCAGCTCCGGGTCGTAACGCGGATCGTCTGGCAGCGGGCCCTCCCACGGGCCTACGCCATGACGGCCTTCGTTCCACTCGGTAGGGCCACGGCCCTCGGCGTACGGGTTCGGCGCGCTTTCCGATGCCCCCGGCTTAGGCAAGGCCCAGATCCTCGAGGCCGAGGAGGAAGCGGTACTCCAGGCCCTCGGCCTTGATGACGTCCGCGGCGCCCGTTGCGCGGTCGACGACGGTGGCAACGCCCACGACCTCGGCACCGGCTTCGCGCAGGGCGGCGACGGCGGTCAGCGGCGAGTTGCCCGTGGTCGTGGTGTCCTCAACAACGAGAACCTTCTGGCCCTTAACGTCGAAACCCTCGATGCGGCGCTGCATGCCGTGCTTCTTCGCTTCCTTGCGCACGACGAACGCGTCGATGTCGCGGCCGTCTGCATGCATGATGGAGGTCGCAACCGGATCGGCGCCCAGGGTCAGGCCGCCGACGGCGACGTAATCCCAGTCCGCGGTGAGCTGGCGCAAGAGCGAACCGATGAGGCGGGAGGCCTCGTGCTGCAGCGTCGCGCGGCGCAGGTCGACGTAGTAATCAGCTTCCTTGCCCGAGGACAGCGTGACCTTGCCGTGGACGACGGCGAGTTCCTTTACCAATTCCGCCAGGCGGTCCAGCTTGGCCTGATCGAGTTCGCGTGCGGTCATGAGCGCTCCTTTGATTGCGTCTGCGAGTGGTCTGTGTACAGCTTACTTCGACCGCCCGCGGCGTTTCGTGGCGGTCTCCGAGTGTTCTTAGTCGTCGTTTTAGTCGTCGCCAAAGATACTCGACTTGCCGTCGAGGTGGCGGCGCACGCGCGGAGCGTGCTCGTCGACATCGGGGCGTTCCTTGCCGTCCGCGATGGCGTCGACCTCGTCCGCGCCGAGGGCGGTGCGCTCGACGGGACCGCGGACGTCGGAGGCCACGCGGGTAGGCATGGGCACGGGTTCCTCGGGGCGCTCGACGGGCGGGTACTCGAATTCGTCGCGCTCCGGCGCCACGAGGGCTGGGCCGCTGGCCAGGGTGACAGCCTCCTGCTCCATCGAGCGGGTGGGGTCCCCATCGCCGAGGCGCAGCACCTGCGCGGCCTGCGAGCGCGGCGGTAGGACGCGGGCGCAATCGGCGAGCAGCGCCAACGGTGCCTGCATGGCATCCCACTCGACGGCGCGGGCATCCTTGGTCATCTGGGCGAGCACCCATTCGGACTCCATCCACACCGCGGTGACCTCCTGCGGGAAGGAGTCGAGCGCCGTGCGCACGCGGGCGTCGATAAGGCGCTCAGCGACGGCGGCATCAGAGGCGTAGACGCTAAAGCCCTGGGCCTCGAAGGCGGGAACGAGATCATCTGCGCCGGTGTCCTCGAGCGCGCCAGTGCGGCGGAAGTCGACGACGATGTCCGAGGCCGCGCCGGTGCGCATGGCCATAACGTTGACGCCGCCGATGTCCATGAGCAGCATCTCGTGGCCCAGCACGCGGCCGGCCACCACGTCGTGCGGTGCCGCGCCACCTGCAGCCGCGCCGCGGGTGAATTCGTCGACGAGGTACTCGTCCTGCTTCGCGAAGTCATAGTCACGCGCCGCAGCCCAGGCACGCCGCTCACGGGCCACGGCACCGGGCAGGCTTCCCAGCAGCGAGCGACGACCGCGGATGAGCTCGGGTTCGGATGCGGTGTCTTCGGCATCCTCAGCGTCGTCCCCGAGGTCACTTTCAAGGTTGCTATCCGCGTTGCTCTCTTCGTCGATGCTCTCGGTGTTGTCGGGGTTGTCGGTGGTGTCGTCGGCGACATCGTTCGTGTCGGAAAAGTCGGCGTCGTCCGGCTCGGGCTCCGCCGAGTCAGAGGACTCGGAATCGAACAGGGCGCCGTCAACGTCGTGGTCAACGTCATCGTCGTCCGTCCAGGCGGCATGGCGGCCATGGGTCGGAGCGGGATCGGCGTCGATGATGGGGGCGGGTTCTTCGGAAACCTCGGCGGTGTTGTCGTCCTCGTCCTCGGCTTCCTCAGTTGCCTCGGCCTGCTCAGCCTGCTCGGCCTCGGTGACGGGCGCGTCGCTCGGTGCGTCCTGGAGGCCGTGGGAGTCGTCGGACCACTCGCCGAAGAAGTCATCGTCTTCAGATTCTGTTGCTTCCTCTGGGGCGGTTGCAGCGTCGCGGGCCTCGGCGGACGCGCCGGAGACGGCGGGGCGCTGAGCGGGGGCATCGGAGGCCGGGCGACCGGACAGCCACCACAGGTAGGCGCCGGCGCCGCCGGTGAGGAGCGCAAGGAGGAGAAGTATGACAGCCATTAGTGCCTTAGTCTACGTCCCCTGGTGCGCTCCTGGGCGTTAGTTGCTGCGTGTTCGTCCCCGCGTGTTAGTCGCCGCGCTCGGCAGGGTTGTCGCGCACGGCGGACCACTGGGACCAGCCGCCCACGAAGTGGCGGGGGCTGGGCAGGCCGGCGATTTCTAGGGCGGCGATGGCCAGCGCGGAGTGGTTGCCCGAGCCGGAGTAGATGATGGCCTTGTCGATGGTGTCGAGGTTGACCCCGGCGGTTTCAAAGACGGCGCGGATTTCTTCCGGGGACTTCCACAGCCACGTCTCGTCGTCCACATGGAGCTCACGCTCCGGGACGTTGATGGCCCCCGGAATGTGACCGGCCTTGAGGTCGAGATGCTCGCGGCGGCCGGTAAAGCGGCTGGGCGAGCGGGTATCGATGAGCTGGACTTCCGGGTCCGGGTTCGCGAGATGCTCCTTAACCTCGTCGATCGTGGCGGTGGGCATGCCGCCGGGCACGACCACGAGGTTGGAGTGCAGCGGCAGGTTGCCGGGGCCGGTCAGCGTTTCCAGCCCGGCGCGGCGCCAAGCCGCAAAGCCGCCGTTGAGGAGGCGGACGTCGCCCACGTCAGCCCAGCGCAGCGTCCACCAGGCGCGGCCGGCGAAGAGTCCGCGGCCGTCGTCATAGATGACGACGGGGTACTCGGCGCGCAATCCGAGGCGTTCAAACCAGTTCTGGAGTTTGTCCGGATCCGGCAGGGGGTTGCGGCCCACGCGGGAGCCGGGGGTGCCGGCAAACGCGAGGGCGGTGTCAGCGAAGTGGGAGGTGGGGATGTGGAGCGAAGAAAATTGGTTGAAAGCTGCGCCTGCGGTCGGTGCCCACGTGGTGTAGACGACCGTGGAGCGCTGGCCTTGATAAAGATGATTTTTCAGGTCTTGAGGAGAAACCGCAATGCTCATGCCCCCACAGTGTAGGGACATGAGCGAAGGGTTGCCGGACACGCGGCGTCGGCGCAGGTTAAGCGCTCAGCGTGAGCGCTTCACCATCCGCGGCGCGGTCGACGTGGACCGTGTCGCCGTCGACAATCTCACCGGCGAGCAGGAGCTTGGCGAGCTTGTCGCCGATGGCCTGCTGGATAAGCCGGCGCAGCGGGCGTGCACCGTAGGCCGGGTCGTAGCCGCGCTCGGCGAGCCAGGACTTGGCCTCCGGCGTGACGTCCAGGGTGAGGCGGCGGCCCGAAAGGCGTGCGCCGAGGGCGCCAAGCTGGATGTCCACGATGCCGGCGAGCAGCTCCGGGGACAGCGACTCGAAGACCACCACATCGTCGAGACGGTTGATAAACTCCGGCTTGAAGGCGTGCTTGACGGCCTCCATGACCTGCTCTTCCGTGCCACCTGCGCCCAGGTTGGACGTGAGGATGATGACGGTATTGCGGAAGTCCACCGTGCGACCCTGGCCGTCAGTAAGCCGGCCTTCGTCGAGTACCTGGAGCAGCACGTCGAAGACGTCCTGGTGGGCCTTCTCGACCTCATCGAAGAGGACGAGGGTGTACGGGCGACGGCGGACCGCCTCCGTGAGCTGGCCACCAGCGTCGTAGCCAACGTATCCCGGAGGGGCACCGACGAGGCGCGCAACGGAGTGCTTCTCGCCGTACTCGGACATGTCAATGCGGACCATGGCCGACTCATCGTCGAAGAGGAACTCCGCAAGCGCCTTGGCCAGCTCCGTCTTACCCACGCCAGTGGGGCCAAGGAAGAGGAAGGAGCCGGTCGGGCGGTTCGGGTCGGCGACGCCAGCGCGTGCGCGACGCACGGCGTCGGACACGGCGGCGACGGCGGCTTTCTGCCCCACGACGCGCTCGCCCAGGACGTCCTCCATGTGGAGGAGCTTCTCGGTCTCGCCCTGGAGCATCTTGCCGGCGGGGATGCCGGTCCATGCAGAGACGACCTCCGCGATGGTGTCCGGGGTGACTTCCTCGGTGAGCATGGTGTTCTTATGCTCTGCCGATGCCGCCTCGGCCTCGGCCAGCTCCTTCTCCAGCGGCGGGATCTTGCCGTAGTTGATCTCGGAGGCCGCGGCGAGGTCGCCGTCGCGCTCCGCGATCTCGGCCTGGCGGCGCAGCTCGTCGAGCTGCTCCTTGATGGCCTGGACATCATCGATGGACTTCTTCTCGTTCGCCCAGCGCGCCTTGAGCTCGCCCAGCTTCTCACGCTCGTCCGCGAGTTCCTGCTGCAGCTTGGCCAGGCGGTCCTGGCTGGCGGCATCAGACTCCTTCGTCAGCGCGAGTTCCTCGATCTCCATGCGGCGGACAATGCGCTCGAGCTCGTCGATCTCCTGTGGCGAGGAGTCAATCTCCATGCGCAGGCGCGAGCCCGCCTCGTCGACCAAGTCGATGGCCTTATCCGGGAGGAAGCGGTTGGTGATGTACCGGTTGGACAGCTCCGCTGCCGCGACCAGGGCAGAGTCCTGGATGCGGATGCCGTGGTGCACCTCGTAGCGCTCCTTCAAGCCACGGAGAATACCGACGGTGTCTTCGACAGAGGGCTCGGCAGCGTAGACCTGCTGGAAGCGGCGTTCAAGCGCGGCGTCCTTCTCGATGTACTTGCGGTACTCGTCGAGCGTCGTCGCACCCACGAGGCGCAGCTCACCGCGGGCGAGCATGGGCTTAATCATGTTGCCCGCGTCCATGGAGCCCTCGCCGGTCGCACCGGCGCCCACGATGGTGTGGAGCTCATCGATGAACGTAATGATCTGGCCGTCCGAGGCCTTAATCTCGTCCAGCACGGCCTTCAAGCGCTCCTCGAATTCGCCGCGGTACTTCGCACCGGCGACCATAGAGCCGAGGTCCAAGCTAATAAGAGTCTTGCCCTTGAGCGACTCCGGGACGTCACCCGCGACGATGCGACGGGCAAGGCCTTCCACGATGGCAGTCTTACCGACGCCGGGCTCGCCGATGAGCACCGGGTTGTTCTTCGTACGGCGCGAGAGCACCTGCACGACGCGGCGAATCTCCTGGTCACGACCAATAACCGGGTCAATCTTGCCCTCGCGGGCACGCGCCGTGAGGTCCGTCGAGTACTTCTCGAGGGCCTGGAACTGGTCCTCGGGGTTCTCGCTCGTCACCTTGGCCGCGCCACGCACGGACGGGAAGGCACCCTTGAGCGCCTCATAGGTCGCGCCGCGGCTCGTCAGCAGCTCCGAGGCGTCCGTCTTGGAGCCGGCGATGGCTGCGAGCAGCACCTCCGTCGACACATATTCATCACCCAGCTCGCCCGCGAGTTCCTGCGCGCGGGTGAGCACGTTAAGTGCGTCGCGGTTAAACTGCGGGTTCGCCATCCCAGCGCCCTCCGCCTTGGGATAGCCGTCGACGAGGGCCGCGGCCTCCTTGGCCACGGTGCCCGCGTCCACGCCAGTAGCGCGGAGCACGGGGGCGGCGATGCCGTCTTCCTGGTTCAAAATAGCGGCAAGCAGGTGCGCCGGACGGATATCCGGGTTGCCGTTACTCGAGGCGGTCTGCAGCGCCTGCTGCAGAGCCTCCTGAGTCTTCGTGGTGGGGTTGAAACCGCTCATGGTTTCCTCCTGTTTCTTCTTTCGTCTCTTCCTGATATATCTGCCGTTCCCGGCCGTTGTGCCACCCCACTCTAGGGGCTTCACTGTCCATAACGCACCCAAAGTTGAGTTTGTTCCACTCAAGTTGAAAATTCTTAAAAGTTTTTCCTGCTCGCCCTTGAGTGTGGATCACGCAACTTTACCCCTACCTGGGGTAGTACCCTACAACCATGAGCGATGTAGCCCCCGTATTCAGCCACGCCCGGTCCGCGGCACTCGAGCTGCCCGGCACACAACTCACCCACCCTTTCGGCCCCGCGTGGGACGTGTGGAAGATCCAAGGAAAAGTCTTCGCGCTGCTCACCGAGGAAGCCGGAAAGCCCATGGCCATCGTGAAGTCCGATCCTCTCATCGGCGAGAGCCTGCGCCTCGAGTTCCCCCTCATCACGCCCGGCTATCACATGAATAAGAAGCACTGGATCACCCTCGTGGATGGCCTGCCACCGGAGGTTATCCGTGAGCTGGTCACCGAGTCCTACCGCCTCGTCGTGGCCAAGCTCCCCCGCCGCCTGCGCCCCATCGACCCAGAGACCTTTGGCCGCCGGGGGTAGGCAAAGGCTGCGACATTATCACTACTGCGCTGCATAAACACACCTCATACGCTTTTGTACCCTAACTAACCTTATGCACGTACCGATACCCTGCTCATCACCGTGCCCACCGACATGGGCGTCGACGTCAACGTGAAGATCCTCGAGAACTTCGCCACGCACGTCGCGCCGGCCCTGGGCTGGAAGCCGAATACGGAGGGCCCGGTGACGGGTTACCCGATCGACTAATACACTGCTAGATATGCAGCATCTGGCGGACCTCATCCTAGAAAATCCCTCGGCATTTCGTGACCGCGTGCACGAGGATTTCTACACCAGGATTCTCGAGGCCCGCCAGATTTTTGGTTTTCGCATGGCCGAGACCCACGTGGACATGGCTCCGGCCCTCGCGTGGTATCTTCAGCACTGCTCGGAGGACGGCGTGCCCAACGCGCAAGCGCGCGAGCGCATTGCTTTCCTCGGCCGCGACCACCGCCGCCACGGCTTCCCTCCCGCGGCCTTCGCCGCGTTCTCCCAGTCCCTCATGGCGGGCCTTAAGCCCTTTGAGCTTTCCGATGCCGCCTCCCGCGCCGCCCAGCGCGCCTTCACCGAGCTCGCCGCCCTGCTCTCCGGCGCCGCCGAGGAGGCTGACCTCGCAGGCACCCCGCCGGCACACCAGGCACAGGTCGTCGACGTCGTCCGACCCAACCGCGAGCTCGCCCTCGTGCGCCTCGAGACCGCCATGCCCATTGACTTTGCGCCCGGTCAGTATTTCCCGGTGACCTCCAAGTTTTTACCCGGCACCTGGCGTCACCTCACCCCGGCCGCACCCTCGACCTCCACAGGCCAGCTCGAATTCCACGTGCGCGGTGTGGGGGATGCCTCGCGCACTCTTGCGCGCGCCCAGGTGGGCGACACGTGGACCCTCGGCGCGCCGCGCGGCGAGTTCGCGCACACGCTGGGCGACGGCGAGTACCCCGTATTCCTCTGCTTCGGCACCGGCTGGGCGGCCGTGCGTACCTGGCTCCTCGCCCAGGTCGAGGCCGCGATCGAGACCCCCGCCGACATCGAGTGCTCGCTCTACTCGGTGGCGCCGAGCCCCGGACATCACTACGACACGACGGTGCTCGACAACCTGGCCGCACTCAACCCGGACATGCGCGTCCATCTCCTCGTCGACGCCGCGGAGGACCCACTCCTCCTGGGCGCGCCCGAGCCTGACGTCTACTGCGAACCCACCAATGATCCTGTCATGACCATGCTCTCACGCGAGGACGCCCACGGCTCCCGCTTCATTCTCGTGGGTCCCGAGGTCCGCGTCACGGACGCCGCCGCGAAGCTGCGCGCCGCCGGCATCACCGCCGTCGAGGAACACCCCTGGGGACGAACGAGTCACAGTTTCTAGCCTGGCGCACCGCGCGAATTTACACTGGATTTATGACTGAAAATAATTCACGTATCCAGCTGCGTTCCGCCATGCCGGAGACCTCCCGCGCGCAATACGCCGTCACGGACACCATCATCGCCCGTGCCACCGAGCTCGGCATCCCCCGCGCCGTCCTCGAGCTCGCCTTCGTCCGCGTCTCCCAGGTCAACCGCTGCGCGTACTGCACGGACGTCCACTCGCGGCTCGCCACGAAGTTCTACACCGAGGCTGGAGAATCTGCCGAAGACATCACCCGCAAGTTCGCCCTCGCTCCCGGCTGGCGCGAAGCCGCTGGCGTGTACACCGACCTCGAGCGCGCCGGACTCGACATCGCCGAGGCCGTCACGAGCGTCGAACACGGCGCTCTTCCCGACGAGGACTATGACCGCCTCCGCGCGCAGCTCGGCGATGACGTCCTCACGGTATTTCTCATGGGCTGCATCAACATGAACGTCTTCAACCGCATTCACCTGTTCTCCCACACCGTGGTGGGCCAGCCCTAAGCAGCGGTAACAGCTCTAGAGAATAGGCAGCGCCTTACGCGCCTTCTCCACCTCTGCCATGTCGAGGTCGGCATAGAGGATCTCGTCCTCGTAGCCGGCCTCCTCAAGCCGCGCGCCGGTGGGGCCCACCACAACGCTGTGCCCCAGCCCCGTCGGCCCCGAGGCCTCGCCCGCCGCAGCTTCGCCGCCCGGGCGCGACTGACCCGCCGCCACGATGTAGCTCGTGGAATCCAGCGCACGCGCCGCCGAGAGCAGGCGCCATTGCTCGCGCTTGCCCGGACCGTCAGCCCAGCTAAACGGCACGGCGATGACCTGCGCACCCGCGCGCGCCAAGTCTCGGAACTGCTCGGGGAAGCGCACGTCATAACACGTCGCCACACCCACCGTCACGCCGTCAAGGTCAAAAGTGACCAGGTCCGTGCCCGGTCGCACGGTATCTGATTCCTTGTAATCAAAAGCGTCATACGTGTGAATCTTGTCGTAGCCGCGATGGATCCCAGGGCCAGTGATGAGCGCGGTATTCGAGACGCGATTGATAGTCTTCCCGTCACGCTCGACGGCATCGGCAGGCCGGAACATGCCCGCAATGACCGTGACCTCCAACTCCTCAGCCACCTCGCGCAGCCCCATGGCGAAGGGGCCATCAAAGTCGGACGCCTGGGTGTCGAGACGCCCAGAGTCGAAGCTCTGCGCCGTCGCTTCCGGCAGCACGATAAGCCGCGCGCCCTCACCGGCAGCGCGCCGGATAAGCTCCGTGGCGCGCTCCAGGTTGCCGTTCGTATCTCCAGTGGACGTAAATTGCACAGCTGCGACCTTCATGGTTGCCCAATGTAATGGGCAGCCGGTGAGTTATCCACAGATTTCTTCTTTCGCCCTTGCCAGATGGCGGCGCACCCCGTAGTTGTGAAGGCATGATCTACTTCACTGATAACGCACCACAGCACCTGTCCACTCTGCGCAGCCACCACTTCACGCCGCACTTTCCTACCACGGGAGGCCCGCACACCTCCCGCGCCTTAGCCACCGTCGCCGCTCGCTGGTCGTCAGCGATTAGCCAGGCTGAGACTGCTCGCGGGGCACACCTCGACGCCCTCGAACGCCTACTTACTGATATTCGAGTCGGCGACGAAGCACTCGCCGCGCGCTTAGGAGACCTCCCATGAGCCCCGCGCGTTCCTTGGCCACCGCCGCCACCCAACTCGACTCCACCTCCTCTCACCTGCACGGATACACAGTGGAGTGGCGCCATCATGCGGATGCCCTATTTTTGGCAACAGCTGGCCCCGCGCCTGAAAGCGCACGCCACAACGTCGAGCTCGCCCGCGCGTCCCTCGAGCAACCACGCGCCGAAATGGCCGCCGTGGCGGGAGTCCTCCGCAGCTACTCCCCACTAGAAGACCTCCTCGAACCGCTTGCCGATGGCCTCGCCCCCGGGCTCGCGGGCATCGGCGAGGCGCTCGACTGGATGTGCGCCCGTGAGATCGCGGCGCTCTGCTCGGACACCACAGCCGAGCCACCCCAACGTCTCGAGGACTTCGAGGGCCTCTCACTCGAGGGAATTCATGAGATTCATCTATCCAGCGCCCCAGCACACGTCATAGCTTTGGCCGAAGCCAACCCCGATCTGCTCATCCTCGAGGCCTCCGAGGGCAGGTTCGCCGCCCTCGTGGATCCGACCTCCGCCCGCACGCAACCGTCGTCCATCACCACGTATATCCCCGGCACCGGGTCCTCGAATCCGGCGAGCTGGCAGTCTCACATCGACAATGCCCGAGCGCTCGCCACCGCGACGGGAAGCCCGGCCGTCGCGTGGGTGGGATACGACGCGCCGCCGCGAGTACCACTGGCCGCCCGGCGCGCTCCCGCGGAGAAGGGGGCCCGCGCGCTCACCCGTTTTCACCGCGCGCTGCGTCGCCGCTTCCCACGCGCGCACCATATCGTGGTCGGCTATTCGTATGGCTCGACGGTCGCCGGCTACGCCGCACGCGACGGCATGCGCGCCGACGATCTCGTCTTCGTGGGTAGCCCCGGTGCCGGCGTCCATCGCGCCGACGAACTTCCGGGACGCGTGTGGTCCGTGACGAATGCGGACGATCCGATCCGCTATTCCACGGGTCCCGTGGGCGGCGTCCACGGGACCGATCCCAGCACGCCGTGGTTTGGAGCCGACCCCGTGCCCGGAACGCAGGGAAGGCCGGGTGACCATTCCAGCTATTGGTCAGACCCGGCCTTCTTTGAGGGCGTGGGAGCTATCGCTCGGCGCTACTAGAACAGGCCCGCTGGCTGCTCGCTGTAGGAGACCAGAAGGTTCTTGGTCTCCTGGTAGTGAGCGAGCATCATGAGGTGGTTCTCGCGGCCGATACCAGACTCCTTGTAGCCGCCGAACGCGGAGTGCGCCGGGTAGACGTGGTACTGGTTCACCCACACGCGGCCTGCCTGAATGTCGCGACCAGCGCGGTAGCAGATGTTTGCATTGCGTGACCACACACCAGCGCCCAGACCGAAGTTCGTGTCATTCGCAATCTGGATGGCCTCGTCGTAGTCCTTGAAGGTCGCGACGGAGAGGACCGGACCGAAGATCTCCTCACGGAAGATGCGCATGTCGTTCGTGCCCTTGAAGACGGTCGGCTCGATGTAAAAGCCGTTGTCCAGGCCTTCCACCTTATTCACGTGGCCACCGGTGAGGACCTCCGCGCCCTCCTTCGGGCCGATCTCCAGGTACTCGGTGATCTTGTCCATCTGCTCCTGGGACGCCTGGGCACCCATCATGGTCGCTGTGTCGAGCGGGTGGCCAATCTTGATCTTCTTCACGCGCTCGATGGCACGCTCGATGAACTTGTCCGCGATGGACTCGTGGACGAGCGCGCGCGACGGGCAGGTGCAGACCTCGCCCTGATTGAGGGCGAACATCACGAAGCCTTCGACGCACTTCTCGAGGTAGGTGTCATCCTCGTCCATGATGTCCGGGAAGAAGATGGACGGGGACTTGCCGCCCAGCTCAAGGGTGACCGGAATGAGCTTGTCGGCAGCAGCCTTGTTGATGATCTTGCCCACCGGGGTCGAGCCTGTGAAGGCGATCTTTGTGATGCGGTCCGAGGTGGACAGCGCCACACCGGCTTCCTCGCCGATGCCGTTGACGATGTTGACGACGCCCGCAGGGAGCAGGTCGCCGATGAGCTCCATGACGAAGAGGACGGAGGCCGGGGTCTGCTCGGCCGGCTTCAGGACGACCGTGTTGCCTGCGGCGAGCGCCGGCGCCAGCTTCCATGCCGCCATGAGGAGCGGGAAGTTCCACGGGATGATCTGGCCCACGACGCCGAGCGGCTCGTAGAAGTGGTAAGCGACGGTGTCCTTGTCGATCTGCGACAGGCGGCCTTCCTGGGAGCGCAGGGCGCTCGCAAAGTAACGGAAGTGGTCGACCATGAGCGGGATATCTGCGGCGAGCGTCTCGCGCACGGCTTTGCCGTTGTCCCATGTCTCCGCGACGGCAATCTTCTCGAGGTTCTCCTCGATCCGATCCGCGATCTTGAGCAGGATGTTGGCGCGCTCGGCGGGCGAGGTGTGGCCCCAGGTCTCAAAGGCCTTCTCTGCCGCATCGATGGCGAGGTTGATGTCTGCTTCCTTGCCACGCGCAACCTGGCAGAAGACCTCACCGGTGATCGGCGTGATGTTGTCCATGTACTCACCGTCGGCCGGGGCAACCCACTCGCCACCGATGTAGTTGTCGTAGCGGTCGCGGTAGGTGACGATGGAGCCTTCAGTGCCGGGATCTGCGTAGCGGGTCATGGTGGTGTCCTTTCGAAGCGGAGGCGTCGCCACAATTCTTTTCTGTAGTGAGCTACGCCATATCGGATTGAGTTACCCAACAGTAACTGAAATGACTTAACTACCGCCACAACTCCGGCACTACTACTTTGCGAAACTTTGCAAGGATCCCCCACCCATGAATATTCACGCTGTTCACACGACATCCAACCCCAACTCAACGGGGGTATTCCAATCGGCTGGCAGGAATCAAAAACACCCGAGCGCCCCTCCTGTTGGCTCAACAGAAAGGGCGCTCGAGTGTGCTGACGTGGCGTACTGCGCTAGTGGCTGCGCTTGCGGCGCGGGGTCCACATGACCACAGAGGTCGACCGCGGAACGTGGACGAGTTCGCGACCCGTCGAAGTGCCCACTCCCCTTGAGCACCTGCGAATCCGGACGAGCCACCTGGAGGATCGTTGTGTCGGCCTTGACACGATTCCTGCCGCTGGAGACCAGTATGAGACTGCCCAGATTTGGGGGCAACCATTCAGCTCGACTCAACCCCTGTTAAAAGTGGGCCGGAACTCTCATGTGGAGACACCGACTTCAACACGTAAGGTTGACAAAACAACCACGGTTGACTTACCGTAGGAAACGATAGATCCCCGGTCAGGCCTCTAATCCCGCAAGGGACAATGCACAAATGACCGGGGCCTTTCACCTTCTAGGAAGCTCATGGTCAAACACTGGCTCAGTTACGACGAACAAATCACACTGCTTCAAGAACGCGGTTTGAACGTCGCCGACACCGCATCAGCAGCCAAATTCCTATCTCGTGTAAACTACTACCGTCTTTCGGGATATTTCCGTTATTGGCAAGTTGACCCAATGACAGGCAACAATCGCTTCCTCGACGGTTCCTCCTTTGAAGATATTCAGAGGCTCTACGAAGCCGAGCAAGACTTGGTTGCAGTATGCGACGAAGTTCTCCACCCGATCGAGGTTCTTCTGAGAACCCGGTTCGCCTACTATTACGCACAGCGTGTCGGAGCGATCGGAACGTTCGCCCGTGGCGACGGGTTCACGCAATCGCCCGGTCCTAATGACGAACGTGTCGAAGAACATGCGCTGGCGAATCTAGATCGCAGCAAAGAGACCTTTGTGTCTCACTACCGTGATGAGCTCAAAACGGGCAACGCTTACAGCATCGATGCCTATGCGCGCATGCCCATCTGGGTAGCGGTTGAGGCCTTCTCGTTTGGCAGTCTATCCAGGCTTATTGAAGCTTCAAGCAAGTCGGGAGTGCTGCACGACATGGCAGCGTCGATGAACGTTTCTCCAACTACGCTGCCAAGCCAAGTCCGGTCATTCGTCTACTTGCGCAACCGCAACGCCCACTGTGCGAAGCTGTGGAACCATGCGGTCCTCGACCGTCCAGGACTCCTGCCTAACATCGTACGACGAGTCAAACGAAACCACCGTCAGTTCAGTGATCACTCGATCTACAAGATCTTCGTAGCGCTTGACCAGGTCGCCACCAAGACCGGTCTCCAGCATGATTGGCTCGCCAACCGCGTCGAGCCAATCCTTGCCACGCATCCCCTTCTTGCCGCAGGCATCGCAACCCCAGCCCGCTACGGAGAAATGTCGACGCAACTACTCACCACAGACCACTAGCACCACACCGGCCCGCCTACGACATCCCACTCAAAATAGACGATGAAACCACAAGCACCCGAGTGCCCTCCTGTTGAGCCAACAGGGAGAACCCTCGGGTGCAGCGAGCTGGCGTGCGACACTAGCGGCCGCGCTTGCGGCGCGGGGTCCACATGACCACGGAGGTCGACCGCGGAACGTGGACGAGCTCGCGGCCCGTCGACGCAGACGAGGAGCGGGCACGCAGCTCGCGGACTTCCTCAAGAAGCGCGTCGCGCTCGGCGAGAAGCTGGTCGCGTTCCTCGGTGAGCTCGATAATCGACTTAATGCCGGCGAGGTTGACGCCTTGCTCCTGGGACAGCTCCTGGATGTGGCGCAGCAGCTCGATGTCTCGGTCAGAGTAGCGGCGTCCGCCGCCGCGCGTGCGGGCCGGGGACACCAGACCCATCCGGTCGTACGTGCGCAGGGTCTGCGCATGCATTCCGGAAAGCTCCGCAGCGACGGAGATAACGTACATCTTCTTCGGTGCCTCGCGCGGACCGTCGGTGGAATTAGCCATCACTGCTCACCCGCCTTACTTGTTGCCCGCCCAGTCGGCGCGCGGGTTAAAGCCGGAGTCGCGCTCAGCCTGTGCGTAGGTGCGCAGAGCCGAGGTGGCTGCGGCATCGAGCGTCGAAGGGACCTTGACCTGGACCGTCACCATGAGGTCACCCGGTGTACCGGAACGGCGCGTGATGCCACGGCCACGCACGCGCAGCGTGCGGCCATCCGGAGTACCGGCGGCAATCTTCACGCGCACCGGCTGGTCGAGCGTGGGCACCGTGATGGTGTCACCGAGGGCCAGCTCCGCAAAGGACACGGGGACCGTGATGTGCAGGTCGTCGCCGTCACGAGTGAAGACCTTGTCCGGCTTCACGGACACGCTCACAAAGAGGTCGCCCGCGGGAGTGCCGTTGGGGCCTGCCTCGCCTTGGCCGGCTAGGCGCACCTTTTGACCGTCGATGACGCCGGCGGGGATGCGCACGGTGATCGAGCGGGTGCGGCGCACCGTTCCGCTGCCGTTGCAGTCCGGGCAAGGATCCGTGATCTTCTGGCCGGTGCCGCCGCAGTCGGTGCACGGCTGGGAAAACCCGAAGGTGCCGCGCTGCTCCGAGGTAAACCCGGTGCCGTCACAGCGTGAGCACTTCTGCTTCTTGCCGGAGCGGGAGCCAGAGCCATGGCACGTGGTACACGGCGCGTCGCCCGTTAGTTGGAGCGGAAGCGTCGTCCCTTTCGCCGCTTCTCGGAATTCAAGGGTGACGTGCGTTTCGACGTCCGCCCCCCGCGACGGGCGAGCTGTTCGGCCAGCACCACCGCCGCGGTTGAAAACGCCACCGAAGATATCCCCAAGACCACCGCCGCGAGGCGCTCCTCCAGCGTGTCCGAAGATGTCCGAGAGGTCGAAGTCCGCTTCGAAGCCTTGCCCCGGCGCCGTGCGAAACCCGCCGGGAAAGCCGGCGCCTCCCGTCCCAAAGCCGCCGCCGCGTGCGACCATAGCCTTGAAGTCGTCGTATTCCTTGCGGGTCGCGGCATCAGCGAGGACCTCGTGGGCCTCGGCGACGGCCTTGAAGCGTTCGAGCGCCTCCGGATTATCGGGATTAGCGTCCGGGTGGTTCTCGCGGGCCAGCTTGCGGTAGGCGCGCTTGATCTCCTCCGGGGTTGCGGATGAGGAGACCCCCAGATCCGCGTAATAATCTTTCTCTGCCCATTCAGGTTTCACGCTCACTGGGCATCTCCTCCTTTCGTGTTGGTCGCCGGCTCACACCGGCGTGGTGTCATTGTCAACGTGTGTTCTAAAGCTCTAACTAAAAATCTAAAAGGTGCGGATACACCGCGGGCGCCGGATAACCATTGGTGTGGCCCCGGCGCCCCAGCGTTCTACTCCGCGTCAGTCGCTGACTCAGCCGACTCGGCCGGGTCCGCGATAATCACCATGGCGGTGCGGATGAGCTTCTCGCCCACCCGGTAGCCCTGGCGCAGGACGGTCCCGATGACCTGCTCGGAACCGGAGGAGAGATCCTGGACTGCCTCGTGAATCTCCGGGTCGAATGCGTCGCCCTCCACGCCGAAAGCTTCCACCTTCTGAGCGGTGAGCACGCCCACGAGCTTGTCTGAGATGGACTTGAGCGGGCCATCCTCCAAGTCGCCGTGCTGGCGAGCCAGCGCAAGGTCATCGAGGATGGGCAGGAACTGCCCCAGCACCTGCGCCTTAGCGGTCTCAATGACCTGGGAGCGCTCGCGCTCCGTGCGGCGGCGGTAGTTGGTGTACTCCGCGTTGAGACGCTGCAGGTCCTCGGTGCGCTCGGCGAGCTGCTCCTCGACCGTCGGCTCAGCAGAAGCCTCGGCGTCGGAGGCGGCATCGGCAGCCGCGGCCTCAGCCTCTGCGCCGTCCTCGGTGGCGTCGAGGTCAGCCTCGACGTCGGCGAGGGCCTCTTCGAGGTCGGACTCGAGCGTGGGGTCAAGCTCCTCAGCGGAACCGCTAGCCTGGGCGGCGCGAGCCTCCTCGGCAGCGGACTCGGCGCGGTCGGCCGAGGTAGCCTCGGGGTCGGTGTGCTCCGGGTCGCCGGGGTTGTCCGGCATTCCGTTGTGGTCAGCCATTACTTGTTGTCCTTACCTTCGGTGTCCTCGTCGACAACCTCAGCGTCGACGACGTTGGGGTCTTCGTCAGCTCCTGCCGACGCGCCAGCGTCGGCAGCGGCGGCCTCGGCAGCCTGAGCCTCGTAGATCTGCTTACCCATCTCCTGGGACTCGGTGTTGAGCTTCTCCACGGCGGACTTGATGGCCTCGATGTCCTCGCCCTTGAGGGCCTCGTCGACGGCGTCGGCAGCCTCGGTGACCTTGGTCTTGACGTCCTCAGAAACCTTGTCTGCGTTCTCGTCAAGGAACTTGCGAGTCTGGTAGGAAGCACCCTCAGCCTGGTTGCGGACCTCCTGCTCCTCGCGGCGCTTCTTGTCCTCCTCAGCGTGCTGCTCGGCATCCTTAATCATGCGGTCGATCTCCTCCTGGGAGAGGCCGGAACCATCCTGGATCTTGATGGTGTTTTCCTTGCCAGTGCCCTTGTCCTTCGCGGACACGGAGACGATGCCGTTGGCGTCGATGTCGAAGGTGACCTCAATCTGCGGCACACCGCGCGGGGCCGGGGCGATGCCGCCCAGCTCGAAGGAGCCCAGCAGCTTGTTGGCCGAAGCCATCTCGCGCTCGCCCTGGAAGACCTGGATCTGGACCGACGGCTGGTTGTCCTCAGCCGTGGTGAAGGTCTCGGACTTCTTAGTCGGGATGGTGGTGTTGCGCTCGATGAGCTTGGTCATCACGCCACCCTTGGTCTCGATACCGAGGGACAGCGGGGTGACGTCGAGGAGCAGCACGTCCTTGACCTCGCCGCGCAGAACGCCAGCCTGCAGGGCAGCGCCGACGGCAACGACCTCGTCCGGGTTCACGCCCTTGTTCGGCTCGCGGCCAGTCATCTCCTTGACCAGCTCAGAGACGGCCGGCATACGGGTGGAACCACCCACGAGGACGACGTGGTTGATGTCCGACAGGGACAGGCCAGCGTCCTTGATGACCTGGTTGAACGGCGCCTTAGTGCGGTCGAGCAGGTCCTGGGTGATCTTCTGGAACTCGGTGCGGGACAGGGTCTCGTCGAGGAAGAGCGGGTTCTTGTCCGAGTCGACCGTGATGTACGGCAGGTTGATGGTGGCGGACTGGGAGGAAGACAGCTCAATCTTGGCCTTCTCCGCGGCCTCGCGCAGACGCTGCAGGGCCATCTTGTCCTTGGTCAGGTCAATGCCGTTGGCGTTCTTGAATTTCTCCACCAGCCAGTCGACGATGCGCTGATCCCAGTCGTCACCACCGAGCTGGTTGTCACCGGCGGTAGCCATAACCTCAACAACGCCGTCACCAATCTCCAGCAGGGAGACGTCGAAGGTACCGCCACCAAGGTCGAAGACCAGAATGGTCTGCTCCTGCTCGCCCTTCTCCAGGCCGTAGGCCAGAGCAGCGGCGGTCGGCTCGTTGACGATACGCAGGACGTTGAGGCCCGCAATCTGGCCGGCTTCCTTGGTGGCCTGGCGCTGGGAGTCCTCGAAGTACGCCGGGACGGTAATGACGGCGTCCGTGACGTCCTCACCGAGGTACGCCTCCGCGTCGCGCTTCAACTTCATGAGCGTACGAGCGGAAATCTCCTGCGGGGTGTACTTCTTGCCGTCGATATCCACAGTCCAGTCGGTGCCGATGTGGCGCTTGACGGAGCGGATGGTGCGGTCAACGTTGGTCACAGCCTGGTTCTTGGCAGACTGGCCAACGAGGATTTCGCCGCCGTTCTTCGCGAATGCGACGACGGACGGGGTGGTGCGAGCACCTTCAGAGTTAGCGATAACAGTCGGCTCGCCGCCTTCCAGAACGGAAACGACCGAGTTCGTGGTGCCGAGGTCAATACCTACTGCGCGTCCCATAATGATGTTCTCCTTCTACAGGTTTGTTGTGTATTCATCGTTTCGGGCTGCCCCTTAAGCCTTAAGGGTTGACCCGGCGTGACTCAACTTCGCTGGAGTCCTTGCGCCACTCTAACAGAAGTCCGCGACTCGAAGGTAGAACCTTGAGCGCCCGTCACTCAACCTACACAACGGCATGACTTCCAAAGTTGTTCCCATATGACTCAACTTTCTTTAAAATTTCTTCGAAACCGCAGGTAGACGGAAGAAAGATTTGTGGCGGAGCCACCATACCCCGGTTACCCCCGCGCGCAGGAATGGGTTGACTGGGCTCACAGCGCCCGCTATTTTTTCCCATCAAGCGAGATAGATCACGGAACGCACCCAGGTTAGAGGAGCGTCACATGACAGCTCGCGCGGTGCCCGGCATAAAGCCCACGTTGAAACCCCAGGCATAAGGACCCGGTTAAAGCCCGGCTTCAGGCCCCGGCACCTCGTACCTACAAGGGCGCACGCACCCGTGAGGCCCCCTCAAGTGCACCACCACATATTTTCTTCTTCGGACCCGACTCGCCCCGGGCCACGGCACACCAGCCGCGAGCCAGAGGCAGGGACGTGTCTGAGCACCGTGTGTCGTGCTTTCGAGGGTTCGGCCACGGTGAGCATGACTGAGAGGTACTGTCACTATGACCAGCCAGAATTCTTCTTCCCCTGCCTACACCCGCCTGCCGGAATCCGATGATGTCGACGCCGTCGTCGAGGCCGCCGTCACCCGCGCCCACGAATTCCTCAACGCCAGCGCGGACGAGCAAGACAAGGGAACCGAGCAGCTCGCCAGCCTGCTGCGGGATTCCGATGGCGTGAACTTCACCATGGACTTCGTCGACCGCGTCATGCGCCCGGAGGACAACGCCGTGGCCGCCGACGCCCTCAAGGACGTCACTAGCCGCTATGACGCGCGCTTCCTGGGTCTTATCAACGGCACGCTCGTGGGCCTGGGTGGCTTCTTCGGTCCGATCCTCCCGAGCCTCGTCATGCCGCTCGCGCGCCTGCGCATGCGTCAGATGGTGGGCCACCTGGTCCTCGACGCGGAGTCGGACGCGCTGGACAAGATGCTCGACAAGGCCGCGGCGTCCGGCGAGCACTTGAACCTCAACTTACTCGGCGAAGCCGTCCTCGGCGAGGACGAGGCCCGCTCGCGCGCAGCGCGCACCCTGGCACTCATCCAAAACCCCAAGGTCACGTACGTCTCCGTCAAGGCGTCTTCGATGGTGGCGCAGCTCAATCCTTGGGATATCGATGGCTCGGTTGAGCGCTTGAAGGAGCGTCTGCGTCCGCTCTACGAAGCCGCGGTGGCACGCAGCCCGCACGTCTTTATCAACCTGGACATGGAGGAATACCACGACCTCCACCTCACCATTCGCCTCTTCAAGGAGCTGCTCAGCGAGCCGGAGTTCCACAACCTCGAGGCCGGCATCGTGCTCCAGGCCTACCTGCCGGATACGTTCGAGGCCCTGGAGGAGCTCGCGGAGTTCGGTGTTGAGCGCGTCGCCAAGGGCGGAGCGCCCATCAAGATCCGCATCGTCAAGGGCGCGAACCTCTCCATGGAGCACGTCCAGAGCGAGATCCACGGTTGGAAGGTCGCCACCTACGAGGACAAGGCGCAGGTCGACGCGAACTACTACCGCCTGCTTGACTACATCGTGCGCCCGCAGTTCGCGGACGCCGTGCGCATCGGCATCGCCACGCACAACCTGTTCACCGCGGGCATGGCCTACGAGCTCGCCACCAAGCGCGGCGTGCTGCGCATGCTCGACTCGGAGATGCTCCAAGGCATGTCCCCGGCACAGCAAGAAGCGGTCCGCACCCGCTTCGAGGGCCGCCAGATTCTCTACACCCCGGTCGTCCACGCCGAGGACTTCGACGTCGCCGTGTCCTACCTCGTGCGCCGCCTCGAGGAAAACTCCGCGTCCCAGAACTTCCTCTACGCGCTCTTCGCGCCGGACCAGAAGCAGGCCCTCGCCGATCAGGAGCAGCATTTCCGGACCGCCGTCGCCGAGCGCTGGGAGACTTTTGCTGGCCCGAAGCGCACCCAAGATCGCGTCGATGAATCGACGAACAAACAAGGACGCCAGGCCCCACGCACCGGCCGTTTTACCAACGAGCCGGACACGGATCCGGCCCTGCATGCCAACCGCCAGTGGGCACAGGAAGCGCTCACCACCAACCCAGGCGAGCACGGCATCGAAGAGGTCACCGATCCCCAGCAGGCTGTCGCCGCCATCGCGACGGCCAAGGCGCTGGCGCCCGAGTGGGGTGCGAAGACCGGCCACGAGCGCGCGGAGGTCCTCGACACCATCGCGGACAAACTGGCGGACCACCGCGGGGACTTCATCTCCGTCGCCGCGTGGGAGGCTAACAAGACGGTGACGCAGACGGACCCGGAGGTCTCCGAGGCCATCGACTTCGCCACCTACTACGCGCAGTCCGCACGCTTGCTTGACGATGCCCGCTCGATCTTTACCCCGAACCAGGTCACCGTCGTCACCCCGCCGTGGAACTTCCCGGTGGCCATTCCGGTGGGCGGCATACTCTCCGCGCTCGCAGCGGGCTCGGCCGTCATCATCAAGCCGGCGCCGCAGGTCGTCCACTGCGCCAAGGTCGCGGTCAGCGCCATCCACGAAGGCCTGCGCGAGCACGGCCTCGATACCAGCCTGGTCCAGCTTGTCCTCACCGACGAAGGCGAGGCCGGCAAGGCACTCATCTCCCACGAGGACGTCGACGCCGTCATCCTCACCGGCGCCTCGGACACCGGCGCGCTTTTCCGCTCCTGGCGCCCGGAGATGAACCTCATGGCGGAGACCTCCGGCAAGAATGCGCTCATCATCACCCCGGCCGCGGACCCGGACCTGGCCATCGCGGATCTCTACAACTCGGCGTTCGGCCACTCCGGTCAGAAGTGCTCCGCCGCCTCCCTCGTCATCTTCGTCGGCGCCGCAGGCACCTCGCAGCGCCTGCGCACGCAGCTTATCGATGCCGCCAAGACCCTTAAGGTCGGCCCCGGCCACGACATCACCACGACGATGAACGGTCTCGCCGAAGCTCCCGGTGAGAAGCTCCTGCGCGGCCTCACCCAGCTGGAGCCGGGCGAGACGTGGCTGCTCAAGCCAGAAAAGCTCAACGAGGAGGGCACCCTGTGGTCCCCGGGCATTCGCGATAACGTGCAGCCAGGTTCCTGGTACCACCTGAACGAGTGCTTCGGTCCAGTGCTCGGCATCATGCATGCAGACACCCTCGAGCAGGCCATCGCGTGGCAGAACGCCACTGGTTACGGGCTCACCGGCGGCATCCACTCGCTCGACGACAAGGAGATCGAGTACTGGATGGACCACGTCGAGGTGGGCAACGCCTACGTCAACCGCGGGATTACCGGCGCCATCGTCCAGCGCCAGTCCTTCGGCGGTTGGAAGAAGTCCGTCATGGGTCCGGGTGCCAAGGCCGGCGGCCCCAACTACGTCCCGCAGATGGGCACGTGGTCCGACGGCGAGCTCCGCGTCCACGACGTCGACATTCAGGCCCCGGTCAAGGCCCTGCTCGCCCAGCTTCCCGATGCCCTCAGTGAGGAGGACATCGCCTGGCTGTGGCGTGCCGCCGAACTCGACCAGCTCGCGTGGCAGGAGGAATTCGGCCGCGAACACGACCGCGCAGGTCTCGTCTCCGAAGCCAATATCTTCCGCTACCGCCCAGTGCTCGAGCCGCTGCGCATCCGCATCGGCTCCGGCTACGCGTTGCGTGACGTCGTCCGCCATGCCCTCGCCGGCGCCCTCCTCCGAGCCGAGTTCGACGGAGTCCACTTCGGCAACGTGGAGCCGCGTTTCTCCGCGACGCCGGAGATTGCGGCTGAGCTGGCGGAACGGGGCATCGGCAAGCTGGGCGTCACGGTCGCTGCACAATCGGACGAGGACTTCGCCCGCGAGCTGGCCCACACGCCGTCTGCACGCGTGCGTGCCCTCGGCGCCGTCGCGGACGATGCCCGCACGGCCGCGGTGGAGTCCAATTCGGTCATCCTCGACCAGCCGGTGCTTGCCGATGGCCGCCGGGAGCTCCTGCCCTACCTCCTGGAGCAGGCAGTTTCGGTGACCATGCACCGCTTCGGTATCATCCGCTCGGTCGCTGGCATCGCGCGTTAAGCGCGCCTGCGGCGTGCCATAGACGCACGCTGTCCTGCCCCAACTTTCTGCCCTTTCTGCAGGAGGTTGGGGCATTTGTGGCAATATGGGACGGGTGAGTTCTGACAAATCCCAAGAAAATACCTCCACACAGGCACACGGCACCGCCGTGCCGCAGGCAGCCACGGGTAGCCAGGCAAAGATTGCGCAGCCACTCGTCGCTTCCGACGCCGAAGGCATTGGCGCCGATGTGCCCGATGCCCTTGCGCACGACCGCAAGACCGCCGTCATCCACCACGACTTCAAGTCGATGGCGTCGTTCTCGTGGCGATTCATTGTCATCGTCGCGGCCATCGCGCTCATCGGCTACGTGCTCAAGTTCGTGTGGGCAGGCCTCCTTCCCGTTATCCTCGCAATTCTGGTCTCCACGGTGCTCTACCCCGTCACCGCCTTTATGCGTACGAAGTGGCGCTTCCCGGGTGCGCTCGCCGCGGCGACAACGCTGGTGGGCTTCTTCGTCATCGTCGGTGGCATCTTCGTCGCCATGGCACCGACCGTCAAGGAACAGAGCGGCCAGCTCTTCTCGCAGGCCGAGGAGGGCATTAACAAACTCGTTGACATGACGGACCAACTGCCCTTCAACGTCGACCAGGCACAGATCCAGTCCGTGGTCGATGACGTCACGAACCTCATTAAGAACCAGGCCTCCAACATCGCTGGCGGCGTGCTCTCTGGCGTGTCCACGGTGAGCTCCATCGTGGTCAACCTCGTCATCATGCTCTTCCTCACCTTCTTCTTCATCAAGGAAGGCGAGAAGTTCCTGCCCTGGCTGCGCAAGTACGTGGGCCACTCCACTGGCTGGCACATCACGGAGCTGTCCAACCGCATCTGGAAGACGCTCTCCGGCTTCATCCAGGCCCAGGCCACCGTCGCCTTCGTCGACGCCGTCCTCATTGGCGCCGGCCTATGGATCATGGGCGTGCCGCTGGCCTTCGTCATCGGCGTCGTCACGTTCTTCGCCAGCTTCATCCCTGTTATCGGTGCCGTGACCGCTGGCATCCTCGCCGTCGCCATCGCGCTCGTTTCGCAGGGCTTCACCAGCGCGATTATCGCGCTCATTATCGTCGTCGCCGTCCAGCAGATTGAGGGCAACGTCCTCCAGCCGCTGCTGCAGTCCAAGGCCATGGGCCTGCATGCGGCCATCATCCTGCTCTCCGTGACGGTGGGCTCCGCCCTCGCTGGCATCATCGGCGCGTTCCTTGCTGTGCCCGTCGCCGCGACCATCGGCGTCATCTTCCGCTACAACGCGCTCGTGACCTCCATCCGCTCCGGCGAGGTCGATCCCGCTTCAGCTGAGATCGTCACCGGCGCGCCCAAGCCCGATAAGAAATCGAAGAAGAAGGACGCCACCAAGGCCGAAGATTCCGTCGCTTCCGAGCAGGCTGCCGACGACAACGCCACCGACTCCAGCCCCGACATGGACGCCGCCCGCGACATCGAGCGCCTCGCGCCCGACTCCCCGCGCGCCAAGGTGCGTGAGCTCTACCTCGCGATGGCGCCGAGCGCCAGCTAAACAGCCCACTGCCCAACCTCCCGCTCCACTTGTCGGCGCGGGAGGTTTCAGCGTTTTACGCCGCTCGCATTCATTCCTCGCCCACAGACAGCACGAACGCCAAAAAGCAGTTTGACCTCCATGAATCTCTTGAGGAGGCATTCATGTCGACACCCCCTGGCATGCTGTGGTCACTCGATTACCGCACCACGCTCAAGGAGCCTCGCTATGAAACCGCTTACCATCATTCGTCTCAGCGTCCCCCTCGTGATCGCCGCGCCTTTCACGTGGAACGCCGCCCAGCGTCGCTACCGCTGCAGCCGCGCCGTCCCACTCGCCGCACCCCGCGCCCGCAGTCCCCACAACACAGGCCCGCGCGAGCTCAATCTCGATGACGCCAAGCAAGCCATCGCCACGGCGTTAACCACCACAGCGTCTCCCTCCCGTGTCACCGTCACCAGCGCGAGCCCCGCCGCTCACGCGGCATACACGCAGGCTGGGTTCACGCTGCCCGCCATCAACGCCATGTTGACCACCGCGGATTCGTTCCCTGGACACAACGGACGTCTCTGTTTCCGCACGGCTGCGCACTTCCTCGTCGTCGACCCCGCCGACGGTGTCCTCGTCGCCTTCGCACCGAAGAAAGATACCTACAAAAAGAAGGCGAACCAGCACCGTCCTGCCCCTCGCACGTCCGGTACGCGCCGTCAGCCGACGCGCCCCCTGCGCCACCGCGCCAAGCCTGTAACGCTCCCGCTTCCCACGGCGCGCAAGGATTTCATCGACCTACTCGAAGACCGCGGCTTCATCATCACCCCAGGCCGAAAGCACACCAAGGTGATACACCCCGCGCATCCCGGCAAGCTGAACACTATCCCCTCCACCGCCTCTGATTATCGGTGGATCGCCAACGCCGTGCGCGATATCAGGCACAACTTCGGCATTGACCTGCGGCGGGCTACTGGGGAAGACGCCTGGGCGCCAATGACCACTAGTGGGCTGCGATGAATCCCGACTTCACGCATGCCTCATGCAGCTCGTGCGCCGCGCGCGGTAGAGCGTCATCCCACTTGCCCACGCTCGACTCATTAGCTGGATCCGAGACCTGCTTGAGCAGCGTCACCGGCACGCCGAAGCGCTGACAGACCGCCGCGATGGCGTAACCCTCCATGTCGCATAGACCCGAGTCCTGCGCCAGACGCTCACGGGTGTGCGTATCTGAAACGAACATGTCACCCGTCGCCAACCCCTGGACCGGATGGTTGCCGGAAACGGGAATCTCGATGACCTTGGGCAGCAGGTAGCGGTCAATATCGGTGAGGATTTCCAGCTTGAAGTCGTGCTTGGTCACGCGGTCAATCTCGTAGACGCCATCCAGCCCGTCGCGCAGCGCGCCGACCGTGCCAATATTGACCACCCGGCGCGGCAGCGTGCCCTCCTCGCGCGTCACCGTGAGATACTCCGTCAGCGCCATCGCCGCCGGAAGCGTGCCAATACCCGTCACCAACAGCGGAGTGCCCTCCGGCAAGGCCGCGGCTTCTTTGTCTACAGCGGCGACGAACAGAATAGTTGCGGAGTGATTATCTAATTCTTCAATGGCGCTCATGCTCTGAGAGCTTACCGCGGTTCGTATTCCGAAACCGTCGTCACCACGTAGCACAGTCATACTGGTAACTGGATTAGCTTGTATTAGTGCTTACTCCTGCTACCTTCGAAACGCCCGCCGCGTGACGCGCGTACTGAGGTTTCTCCACCCTCAGGGCCAAGATAGTCATTACCCCATGAGTCTTCTGCAAAAATTGGATACTCTTCACGCCAGCTCTTGCGCCTTCGCGGGGCGTAAGCCCGTTCGTAGCTCTTCGAACGGTTCTGACGCTTCTTACGCTTCGATGTCGTCGACGAACCGTGATGTATCGAGCCAGAGTTATCTGTTTTGCCTGCATCTGAGACATCCAACAAATATGGCAGCGCAGCCGCAGGTACGCGTCCTGATGCAATGTCCTGTTTAGATACCCGCGGGTGGTTTTTACGACGCTTGTTCGATCGGGAAGTTGCTTTTCCTCCCTTTGGATTCGATTGACCGACTACGCGCCCTGCTTTATCAATCGTTTTCATTGTTTGAGGTCGTGCAAGGAGCACCACCTTCCTGCGACTGGAACACAGTGTTTTACTGTCGTTCAACTGAAAATGCGTCTGCAAAGACTTTGAATTCGGGAAGTACTGTACTGAACGCCCACATACCGGGCACCGATAAAGGCCATTCTCAAACTTGGCCGTAACGATGAGAGGACTCGACATTCCAAAATCATACGAATTTCGCTCCCCTGTCCGCAGAACTTTCCGCGTACTACTCCCAAATTTAACGCCTCTTCACTACAACCTTCCCACCCCTTCGAACGGGGGAGGCACGAGCCGAATGGACACCACAGCAAAATGGCCTCTGCCGGCGCCGATGCAACTGCCCTAAAACCTTGAGTCATCTACGCAGGCCACGCGCGCATTTAAGGACAAAAGGTCCGGTACATTGTGGAGAAGTAGTCCTGTGTGAACGCCTGGAGGAACAACGTGAAGAAGCGCATCGAAGTCACCGCCGCCGTCTTGGTCCGAGACGGCAAGGTTCTTGGAGCCCGGCGCGGCGAGCAGATGTCTTTGGCGGGTTTCTGGGAGTTCCCCGGTGGAAAGATCGAGCCGGGCGAGACACCGGAACAGGCACTGCACCGCGAGCTCAAAGAGGAACTCCTCATCGACGCCCAGGTTGGCGATCACCTCGTCACCACGGAGCACGAATACGGCTTCGGCATCGTCGTTCTTGCATCGTTCCTGTGCCGACTGCAAGAGGGCGAACCGAAGCTCACCGAGCACGCTGAGATCCGCTGGTTCGCGCCGGAAGATCTGTTGTCCGTCGAGTGGGCGCCAGCTGACGTCGAGGCCGTCGAGCTCGTTCTGGCCCGCATGCAGCAGCCTTAAGCCGAACGGCCCTGGAAACACCTACAGACCAGCACGCCATGGATAACCGCACTCTCCTCGACGACGTCCGCTTCGGATTTGTCGATCGCCACACACCCGCCGAGAAGATCCTCAACCCGCGGCTCATCAGCAATGAAAAACCGGACACCATGCACCGCGCGATCCGCGATGAGCTGCGCCGCGCTGAATCGTTTACCTTCTCCGTTGCGTTTATCTCGGCGAGCGCGCTGGCGCTCCTCAAAGAGGACCTTCTCGAGTTCGTGGCGCGCGGCGGTCGCGGCGAGATCATCACGTCGAACTACCTCGACTTCAACGAGCCGACCATGTTCCGCGAGCTGCTGGGGCTCGAGGGCATCACCGCCTACGTCCACGACGATGAGCACGGCGGCTTCCATCCCAAGGGTTACGTCTTCCACGACCCCGGCGAGGTCACCACTATCGTGGGCAGCGCCAACCTCACTCCTCATGCGCTCATTCACAATCGCGAGTGGAACCTGAAGTTCTCGACGAGCTATGACGGCGATATCGCGCTTCAGCTTGAGGATGCCGTTCGTCTTCAGCGCACGCGGGGGACGCTGCTCACCGAAGAGTGGATTGCACGCTACGAGCAGACGCGGCGCAACCGCGTGCTCATCGTGCCCGATGCGGCGCCGAACGCTGGCCACATCGTCGCCAACGCCATGCAACGCGAGGCGCTCGACGGCATCGGAAAGCTGCGGCAGGCTGGCGAGAAGAAGGCGCTCATCATCTCCGCGACGGGCACGGGCAAGACCATCCTCGCCGCACTTGCGGTCAAGGAGATGGACCCGCGCCGCGTGCTTTTCATTGCTCACCGAGGCGAGATTCTCTCCAAGTCCCGCTCCGAATTCCAGCGCGTGCTGGGCGGTGCCGACAACGACTACGGCCTGCTCGTCGGCGGCCATAACGACGCCGACGCGCGCTATGTGTTCGCCTCCGTGCAGTCCCTCAACAGCCGGGATGCCTATCGCCAGTTCGCTCCCGATGCCTTCGACGTCATCGTTGTCGACGAAGTCCACCGCGGCGCCGCGGCCAGCTACCGCACACTCATCGACTACTTCCGGCCGGGTTTCCTCCTCGGACTCACCGCGACGCCCGAGCGCACCGACGGCGGCAACATCTTTGAGCTCTTCGACTACAACGTGCCGTACGAGATTCGCCTCCAAGCCGCACTCGATAACGACATGTTGGCGCCGTTCCACTATTACGGCGTCACCGATTATGAGACCGAGGACGGCGAACTCATCGAGAATACGACGCAACTGTCCCGCCTCGTCTCCCACGAACGGCTCGCCCACATTCTACGCACGCTCGAGACCTACGGGCATGCCGAAAATGTCCGTGGCCTCATCTTTTGCTCCCGCATCGAAGAAGCGGTGGAGCTCAGCAATGGGCTCAACCAATCAAAAATCAACGGCCGTCCACTCACAACCGTCGCTCTTTCCGGCAACGACAGTCCCGAGGTTCGCGACGCCGCGCTCCGTCGGCTCAACGCGGGCGAGCTCGACTACATCCTGACCGTCGATATCTTTAACGAGGGCGTGGATATCCCCTCGGTCAACCAAGTCGTCATGATGCGCAACACGCAGTCGTCCATCATCTTCACCCAGCAGCTCGGCCGCGGCCTGCGCAAGGCTGCCGGCAAAGACCACCTGCGCGTCATCGACTTCATCGGTAATTACACGAATAACTACCTCATTCCCGTCGCCCTCTTTGGCGACAACAGCCGCAACAAGGACTCCATCCGCAAGAAGATCATCGACGCCGGCGAGGACAACACCATCTCCGGCGTCTCCAGCGTCAACTTCACGAAGGTCGCCCGCCAGCGCATCTTCGCCTCGCTCGCCGTAGCGCGCATTGACGGCGTCGCCGAGTTCAAGAAAGACATCGCCGCCCTCCAGTCGCGTCTCGGCCGCGTGCCGCGGCTCATCGACTTCGCCCGCTTCGACACCGCGGACCCCTACGTCCTCGCCACGCGCCGCACGGATCATTATTGGGATTTGCTCGTCAAGGCCAAGCTTGCCGATGCCCCCTCGCCCCGCGCGTCAGAATTCCTCAAGTTCCTCTCCCGCGAGCTGCTCCATGGCAAAGCCCCGCAAGAGCTCCTGCTCCTCCAACGCTTGCTCGCACACGGCCCCTGCTCCGTCGCCGAGTTCACACACATCCTCGAAGCCCACCACGCCGCGCACTCCCCCGCTGATCTCAGCGTGGTCGAGCGCGTTCTTTCCCTCGAGTTCTTCACGGAGGGGGCCTACAAGTTGGAGGGCGTCGTCGCTCTTGCCGACGGTATCTATCGTCTCGAACCCACTTTTGCCGAGACCTACCGCGGCAATCTCGAGTTCCGCACTCACGTCGACGACGTCATCGAGACCGGGCTCTTCCTCTCCCGGGAGCGCGGCTTTACCGGCGGCGAGCTCAAGGTGGGCAACAAGTACTCGCGCAAGGACGTCTCGCGACTACTGCGTCTCGAGTCCAACCAGGAGGGCACGCTCAACGGCTACAAGGTCGACAAGTACTCCGCGACTATTCCCATTTTCGTCAACTATCACAAGGCCGAAGACGTCGACGCTTCCATCGCCTACGAGGATAAGTTTCTCGACACCGGCACCATGAAGTGGTTTACGCGCTCCAACCGCACGCTCCGCAGCGGCGAGGTCCGCGACATCCTCGCTGACGAACTGCCCATTCACCTCTTCGTGCGCCGCGACGACACCGAGGGACGTGACTTCTACTATCTCGGTCTCGTTCACCCCAGTCAGCCCGAGCAGACCACCATGCCCCAAACCGGCCAGCCCGTGGTGACCATGCACCTCACTCTCGAGCAGCCCCTCACCGAGGAATTCCTGGGCTACCTCCAGTCGAAGTCCTAAATTTCGCGCCATCACAGGCAAGTGGAACGCCGAACCGTTCGGATCCTGGGTGTTAAATCGTTCAATCACAGGGTGTTAAAACGTTCAATTAAAGAGTGTTGAAACGTTCAAAGTCAGGGTGTTAGAACGTTCAATCTTCCTGCGCGAGAGCTTCTGGCGCACCAAAATAATGGGGATTGCCGATTTTCTGAGCTGCGGGAACGATCATGACCTCGACTGCGGCGGAGGGACGGGGAGCAAAGGTGAGCGAGAGGGCATCGGCAAGCTCGGCGTACGTCGCGGTCATGCCCGCCTCGGTGGAATACGGCGCGCGGTGGGCGAGACAGCCCAGACTTCCCGGCCGGAAGTGCCCCGGCGCGAAGTCCACGTGCATAGACCGAATTTTTAAGCTCAAGGCTCGACAAAGGCTGAGGACGCAGGGCACTACTTCCACGTCTTTCTCCGTTTGGATTGACCGCGGGTCCCCCAAAAGCCTGCATGCCACGTATATGTGCATGATTTATGTCACCTGGTGAAACACTATGAAATTCACAAACAATTATTAAATTAAGAAAGGAAATCCTGTTCCTTTCGCCCGCTCTATCACTCAATCTCGAGGTTGCTTCATGTCTCTCGCCTCTCGCCTCGCCTCTGCTGCTGTCGCTCTGGCTGCCACCACCTCCCTCATGGCGGCGCCGGCGTCGGCTATTGAAAATGCGCCGATTGCTTCCGATGCCCTCTCGAACACCGCCGCGCGCGTAACCGCCGACGTCGCAGGTGGCACGTTTGTATGCACCGGCGCAGCCATTTCGCCGACCGTCATCCTGACCGCTCGCCACTGCACAACCCAGGCCGATCCGACCTCGGTGACGGCGCCGGATGGCACCGTCATCCCCGTTACTGGCTTCACTGCAAGTAACAAGTCCGACCTCGCCGTGCTCAAGCTGGGCCGAACCTAGACTGGGGATATCGCTCGCACTTCCGTGGTTCCTGCCCGCGCGAAGTCCACGTTCGCTGCCTATGGAATGGGTGGCAACGAGAACAACACGCTACGCGTCTCGCGCGGCGTTGTCACGATTCCCGTGTCCTCGAATACCTCCATGAGTTTCGATGGTCAGTTGCTCTCCCCGCTCATGGGTGAGACCAGCGATGGTTCCTCCTGGGAGCACGGCGATTCAGGCGGACCGGTAGTCAACAACAACGGCGAGATCATCGGTGTCATTTCGGGCGTCTCGGCGACGGGATTCTTCTCCGACAAACCGATGAACGTCATCGGACCACTGTCCGTCGATGCCGCGTTGCTGACCAACGCAGGAGTGACGCCGGTCGTGCCGTCCCAGTCGGATCCCACGCCGTCTGTTCCGGGCACCATCATTCCGAATCCGTCGGACCTTGTTCCTGGCTCGAACAGCCCTGATGCGGGTTCGTCGCTGGATGCCGGCTCGATCATCGGCATCATCACTGCCGTCATCAGCCTGCTGGGCGCGCTGGGTGGCCTCGCCTCGCAGTTCGGTCTCATCTAACGAGTAGGCATGCACAGAAGCCGACGCAGTGGATGCGTCGGCTTTGGCATTCTTGGGGTGCGGCTGAGCCGTGGGGCTCCCCCGCCTTAATTAGGCGAGGGCGGGGGCGGCGTGGAAGTCCTCGTTGGACTCCATGCCGATGAGGTCCTCGATGTCCGCGTGTGCCAGGGCCTCGGTGAACTCGTCGCGGATGCGGTCCCAGACGGCAGTGTTGCGGCCGCCGTGAAGGCGCCACTCGCGGTCGCGACGCGCGTAGACCGCAGCGCGGTCCGCGAACTCGTTGAGCAGGTGGCCGTGGTGGCCGCGCACCCAGTGGACGTTGACCACGACGCCGGCGTCGCGCCATTCCTGGACAATCTGCGCACACTTCTTCATGCCAACGTGATGCAGAAGGCCCGGGTACTCCTCCGGCTGGTTGAAGAGGCGATAGCACGTCATGCTGTCCGTGAGCACGTCGATGACGCGGAATCCACGGTGGCCGTAGCCCTGCACCGCCGAGGCTATGGCAGTGGCTTCAGCGGGCGCGATGGATTGAGCGCGCAGGCTACCAATAAAAAGGTCGCCGGTCGAGGACGCGGCTGCCCAGCCAGCGGTAGAGCCGTACGTGTTGCGGGAGGCGTCCGTGCCAACGACAACGTGAGCAAGAGCCGCGTATTCGGCAGCAGCCTTGGCTTCCTCTTCGCGGGCACGCTTGGCTTCGTACTCGTCCTGCAGAGAGGTCACGGCAGCGGAGTGCCAGGTGCGGCAGGCCTGCCACGTGGACTGCATCGCAGCGCCGGAGACAACGGTGCGCACGACCATGCCAGGGTATTCCTCCGGGTAGGCGGTGAGCACCTGGCAGACCTCCGGCGAGGAGACGTACACGGCCGTGGTGCCGTCCTCTGCAGGAGCGGCATGCTGCGACCACAGGCGGTGGAAGGCCTCGGCCATGACGCCGGCGAGGTCCATGGCCTCGGCACGAGCGACCTGCATGCGGCAGTCCTCGGGGTAGTCGCCGAAGCCGCGCTCCTTGGCCGGCGTCAGGACGCGGACGAAGAGGTCCTTGGCGCGGCCATTGCAACCGGTCGACACGACCGCGTAGCGGACCGAGTCCACGGTAACGAGGGCACCATAGACGACGAGCGATGCAGCAACCGGGCGCGCGGAGGCAGCGATGGCAGCCGGATTAGGGGTCAGCGTGCCGGGTTTGTGGGAATAGGGGGCGGACATGAGGTTGGTTCCTTTTCTTGTACGAGGGTCGACATCGGTCATAGCGCTCGGGATTGCGCGCTATGGTGTCCACCTTATGAAGCACCCCTGACATGAACTCGGGCGCCGTGGACTTGAGCCTAGAACGAGCATGCGAACGCCCTCGTAGCCGCCCAGAGGTTACAAAAAATGTCACCCCGAAAACCACAGAAATTCGGCTGGACACCACAGGATTTCTGCGATGCCCGGCCGAATTCAGGGCTAATGCACAAGGCGCTATCTAGCGCAGGCGCTGCCCCACGAAGCCAGCGGCCAGGGTGTTGCCGCTGGACTGGTCGATGAGCAGGAAGTTGCCCACGGCGCCACGAGCGGCGTAGTCCTCCACGGGCAGTTCCTGGGCGGTCTGCAGCGTGATGTGCGCGATGTCGTTGAGGGTGGCCTTCTCCGGGTTGTCAGTGTCGGCGACGCCATCGAGGTCGAGGATGCGGTCGACGCTCGTGATACGGGCCTTGACCTGGGCCGCGCCGTAGCGCAGCTTGAGCATCTGGCCCGGGGTGAGGTCTTTCTCGGTGAGCACGACGGCGGTGGCCACAAACTCGCGGACGGGCTCGGGGCGGGGGCCGGCGGCGAGGAGATCGCCGCGGGCGAGGTCGATCTCATCGGCAAGCCGGAGGACGATGGAGTCGCCGGCGCGGGCGGCATCGGCAGGCCCATCGGTGATGTCGATGTTGGTCACGGTCGTGGTGCGGCCGTGCGGGGCGGTGACCTCATCGCCCACGGCGATGGAGCCGGCCTTCACACGGCCCGCGTAGCCGCGGTAGTCCGAGGCGTGCTCGCGGATGACGTACTGGATGGGGAAACGGAAGGCGAGCTCTTCCGCGCGGCCACCGGTGACGGGGATGGACTCAAGGACCTCCAGCACCGTGGGGCCGGTGTACCAGTGCATGTTGGTGGACGGCTCGACAACGCTATCGCCCTTGAGCGCGGAGATGGGCACGACAGTGGAGTCGGTGATGCCCAGGCGATTGGCGATGGAGTGGAAGTCCTCCTCGATGGCGCGGAAGGTCGCCTCGTCATAGTCGACCAAGTCGATCTTGTTCACTGCGAGGATGACGTGGCGCACGCCCAGGAGTGCGGCGACGTTGAGGTGGCGGCGGGTCTGCTCGACGACGCCATAGCGGGCATCGATAAGCAGGACGACGACCTGGGAGGTAGACATGCCGGTCACGGTGTTGCGGGTGTACTGCACGTGGCCCGGGGTGTCCGCGAGGATGAACGTGCGCTTATCCGTTGCGAAGTAGCGATAGGCGACATCGATGGTAATGCCCTGCTCACGCTCGGCGCGCAAGCCATCGACGAGGAGGGAAAGATCCATGCCGTCGAAGCCGCGGTCCGCAGAGGAGCGTTCCATGGATTCGACCTGGTCGGCGAGTACGGACTTCGTGTCGTAGAGCAGGCGGCCCACGAAGGTGGACTTGCCGTCGTCCACGGAACCGGCAGTGCACAGGCGCAGGGTCTCACGCTCTTTGAGGGCGGCTACCTGCGGCGTTGCGGTATCAATAGCGGTAGTCATCAGAAGTAGCCTTCCTTCTTGCGGTCCTCCATGGCGGACTCGGAGAGTTTGTCATCGGCGCGGGTGGCGCCGCGCTCGGACAGGGTGGAGATGGAAATCTCAGCGAGGATCTCGTCCGGGGTGGACGCGGTGGACTCGACGGCACCGGTGCAGGACATGTCGCCCACGGTGCGGTAGCGCACGGTCTTGGTCACGAGCTCCTCACCCTCCTTGGGGCCGCCCCACTCACCGGGGCACAGCCACATGCCGCCCCGGTTAAACAGCTCGCGCTGGTGGGAGTAGTAAATGGACGGCAGCTGCAGGTTGCGGGCGCCGATGTACTCCCAGATATCGGACTCCGTCCAGTTGGAGATGGGGAAGACGCGGACGTTCTCACCGGCCATCTTGCCGCCGTTGTAGAGGTCCCAGAGCTCGGGGCGCTGGCGGCGCGGATCCCAGCCGCCGAAGGAGTCGCGGATGGAGAAGATACGCTCCTTGGCGCGGGCGCGCTCCTCGTCGCGGCGGGCGCCGCCCAGGACGGCGTCGTACTGGCGCTCGGCGATGGTTTCGACAAGCGGTACGGACTGGAGCGGGTTACGCGTGCCATCGGGGCGCTCCTGCAGGTCACCGCGGTCGATCCAGTCCTGGACCTTTGCGACGTGGAGGCGGGCACCAGTTTCGGCGACGAGGCGGTCACGGAACTCGATGACCTCCGGGAAGTTGTGGCCGGTGTCGACGTGGAGGAGCTCGAAGGGCACGGTGGCCGGAGCGAAGGCGCGGCAGGCAAGCTCGAAGACGACCACGGAGTCCTTGCCGCCGGAAAACAGCAGGCCCACCTTGTCGAACTGGCCGGCGACCTCACGCAGGATGTGGAGGGATTCGTTCTCCAGGTCCTTGAGGTGCGGCGACAGCGCGCCTGCCGGCGCTTTAGAAATAGTCGTAGTCATGGGGGTCAGCTCCTTACTCGTGCAATCCGCACTCGGTCTTGCCATCCGCAAAAACGCGGCCCGAGCGCGCGTCCTCGCCTTCTGCGACGGGGAAGGTCAGCGGGGCGCAGCCAATGGACCGGTAACCCTGCAGCGTAAGCGGATGGATGATGAGGTCGTGGTCCTTGATGTACGCGTCCGTATCCTCGAGGTCCCACGTAATAATCGGCGAGATCTTCAGGCGGCCGTGTTGGTCGAGGCTCAGCGCCGGCGCGGTGGCGCGGTGCTCAGAGTCGGCGCGGCGCAGGCCGGTGACCCAACCGACGTAGGGGTCCATCGCCATGTTGAGCGGCTCGACCTTACGCATGCGGTTATACGCGGCGACGTCGCGGGCATAGAGGCGGGGGCCGTAGACCTCGTCCTGCTCCTCGGGGCTCAACAGCGGGAGGACGCGCACGAGCGGGAGGTCCGGGTAGCGCTCCGCGACGCGGTCGGCGGTCTCGAGAGTCTCCGGGAAGTGGAACCCCGTATCAATAAAGAGAAGGTCCGCGTCGAGGTGCGCGCGGTGCGCGAGCTCGGCCAGAACAGTGTTCTCCATGGACATCGTCACGGCGAGGCGGCCCGGCGCGTGCTCGGCGGCCCACTCGATGATCTCTTCTGCCGTCGCGTCATGGAGCTTGTCGGCCCAGTCCTCGACGAGCGCACGGTTAGTGGCGGCCACCTCGGGGTCGAGCGGCGCGGTATCGCGCGTGCCCTCGGGGCTCATGGCCGGGTCGCGGAACGTCTTTCCCGCGTCCAGGAGATTAATCGGTTCTGTCATGCCGAACACTCTAAAGAACCACGCAGTCTGCTGCAGCCCGAACCGGACATTACGGGGCGTGAGCTTGCCTGATGTCATGAATGTTAATTGCGCAAGGTGTACGGCTCGGTCTATATTTATAGACAAGCCAGTCTAGGGATACAGAAAGGACGACACGCATGCACGACCACCAGCGCGTCATCATCGTCGGCGAGGGCCCATCCTCGCTGTCCGCAGCAGAACACCTCATCGCTGCGGGCATGTGTGTCGACCTCATCTCTTCCTCTCCTGCACCGCTCGGTCTACTCCAGCGCTATGCTTCCGATGCCCTCAATCCCTGCGGCCCCGCAGCCACCCCGCGCCTGCGGCTCATCGGCAACGTGAAAGTCGGCGCCCGCCCAGGAGAGGGGGATATCACCCACGCCGAGCTCCATCGCCTCGCGGCGACCGGCCAGCGCGAGCTCATCATCCTAGAGCTCAAGGCCCGCGGCATTCCCGTCACCACGTGGGAGGGACTGTGCGTCCCCCTCGACGGCGCAGAGCCCACGGACTGGGAAGCCATCCAGTCCAGCGCTCGCCATGCCGGCGTGCGCGCCACCGAGCTCGCCATGGCGTAGTTCGCGCACATAAGCGACGCTGCAAGCGAACCCCCAGTTCGCAGTTAAAGCTTTAACACCGAAGATTGCTAAAGTTGGTTCCTTGTGGAACTGATCAAACTCATCGGTCGCTACGCGAAGCCGTACACCTGGCAAATCCTGGCGGTACTCGCGCTGCAGGCCATCTCAACCGCAGCGACGCTCTACCTGCCGTCGCTCAACGCGGACATCATCGACCAAGGCGTCGCCCAGGGCGACGTCCCCTATATCTGGACCACGGGCCGCGTCATGCTCGCCGTCGCGTTCGTCCAGGTCATCGCCGCCGTCATCGCCGTGTGGTTCGGCGCGCGTTCCGCCATGGGCCTCGGCCGCGATATCCGCGCGATGGTCTTCCGCCGCGTCGCGCGCTACTCCGCCGAGGACATGGGTCACTTTGGCACGCCGACGCTCATCACGCGCGGCACGAACGACGTCCAGCAAGTCCAGATGACGTTCATGATGACCCTGAACTTCATGGTGGCCGCGCCGATTATGGCCATTGGCGGCATCATCATGGCCATGCGTGAAGACGCTGGCCTCTCCTGGCTCGTGTGGGTCTCCGTCGCAGTGCTCCTCGGCGTCATTTCCGCGCTCATCGCCAAGCTCATGCCGCTCTTCCGCGTCATGCAGGACAAGCTTGACGCCATCAACGGCACGCTGCGCGAGCAGATCACCGGCATCCGCGTCGTCCGCGCCTTCGTCCGCGAGGCCCACGAGACCGAGCGCTTTACCGAGGCCAACGAGGACATCACGCAGCTTTCGCTCAAGATCGGCAACCTGTTCGTCACGATGTTCCCCATCATCACGGTGATCCTCAACGTCGCGACCGGCGCCGTGCTCTGGTTCGGCGGCCACCGCGTCGACGACGGACTCGTCGCGGTCGGCTCGCTCACGGCTTTCCTCCAGTACCTCATGCAGATCCTCGCCGCCGTCATGATGGGCACGTTTATGGCCATGATGCTCCCCCGCGCCATCATCTGCGCCAAGCGCATCACCGAGGTCCTCAACCGCGCCCCGTCCATCGTCGAGCCCGAGCACCCCATCGAGCCCGCACACGAGACCGGCGAGGTCGAATTCGATAACGTGACATTCTCCTACGCCGGCGCCGATGCCCCCGTCCTCGAGAACGTCTCCTTTACCGCCCACCCCGGCCAGACCACCGCCATTATCGGCGCGACCGGCTCAGGCAAGACCACGCTGCTCTCCCTCATTCCGCGTCTCTACCTGCCCACGCAGGGCCAGGTCCGGATCGACGGTGTGGCAACGAGCGACCTGGCGCGAGAGGGCATCGTCAAGCGCGTGGCCCTCGTCCCGCAAAAACCCTACCTGTTTAGCGGCACCGTGGCCTCCAACCTACGCACCGGCGCACCCGACGCGACGGACGAGGAGCTGTGGGACGCCCTTAAAGTCGCGCAGGCGAACTTCGTGACGGACCTCGACATGCCCATCGCGCAGGGCGGCACGAACGTCTCCGGTGGCCAGCGCCAGCGCCTGTCCATCGCGCGCATGCTCGTCGCAAAACCGAAGGTCTATCTCTTCGATGACTCTTTCTCCGCGCTCGACGTCATCACGGACGCGAAAGTCCGCGAGGCCATGCGCTCCTATACCGCCGACGCCACGACCATCATCGTCGCGCAGCGCGTGAGCTCCATCGAGAACGCGGACCAGATTCTTGTCATGGAGGCCGGCCGCGTGGTGGCCAAGGGCACCCATGCGCAGCTGCTCGAGACATCCCCGACGTACCGCGAGATCGTCGAATCCCAAGCGACGGTGGAGGCATAAACCATGGCTAAAAAGACTCAAGAACTCTCCGAGCAGGAGCTCCACGAGCTCGAAGCCGCCACCGCTGGCGACGATTGGTCCGGCTCCGCCCCGCGCACCGCGAAGAACTTCTGGCCCTCGGCCAAGCGCCTCATTGGCCTGCTCGGCGGGCACAAGGCGGCGCTCGCGGTCATCGGCCTCTTCAACGTGGTCTGCGTTGTCCTCGCCGTCGTCGCCCCGAAGATCATGGGTAAGGCCACGGACGTCATTTTCTCCGGCGTCGTCTCGCGCATGCTGCCCGCCGGCACCACCAAGGAAGAAGCCGTCGCGGGCCTGCGCGCTGCTGGCCAGGACCAGTTCGCGGACATGGCGTCGGGCATGGAGCTCCACCCTGGCAGCGGAATCGACTTCACGCGCCTGGGCCAGATCATCATCCTCGTCATCCTCATGTACGTGGTGTCCTCGCTCTTCCAGCTCTGGCAGGGCTTATGGCTCAACAATCTGGTCATGGGTGTGGTCTACGACTTACGCCAGCAGGTCGAGGCCAAGGTCAACCGCCTGCCGCTGAACTACTTCGACACCAACCAGCGCGGCGACCTCCTCTCGCGCACTACCAACGACGTGGATAACGTGCAGCAGGCCCTCCAACAGGCGATCAGCCAGATGTTCTACAACGTCCTGCTCGTGGTGGGCATTACCGTCATGATGTTCAACGTCTCCTGGCGCCTCGCACTCATCGCGCTGCTCTCGCTGCCGCTCACCGGCATCGTCATCGGCGTCATCGGCACCCGCTCCCAGAAGCAATTCAAGACGCAATGGAAGTCCACGGGCCTGCTCAATGGCCAGGTCGAGGAGGCCTTCTCCGGCCACGAGCTTGCCCAGGTCTTCGGTCGCACCAAGGCCATGACCGCCGAGTTCGACGAGCGCAACGAGGAGCTCTTCCGCTCCGCGTCCCTCGCCCAGTTCCTCTCCGGCATCATGATGCCGATCATGCAGTTCATCTCGTACCTGTCCTACGTCGCCATCGCCGTCCTCGGCGGCCTGCGCGTGGCCCACGGCCAGATGACATTGGGCGATGCCCAGGCGTTTATCCAGTACTCCCGCGAGTTCAACCAGCCGCTCGGCCAGCTGGGCGGCATGGCCCAGCAGGTCCAGTCCGGCGTCGCCTCCGCCGAGCGCGTCTTCGAGTTCCTCGACGCCGAGGAACAGCTTCCCGATGCCCCCTCCTCCCACCCCGGCCGCGCCCACGGCCTCGTGGAGTTCGATCATGTGGCGTTCTCCTACGATCCGGAGAAACCCTTGATTAAGGACCTGTCCCTGCGCGTCGAGCCCGGCCAGACCGCCGCCATCGTCGGCCCCACCGGTGCCGGTAAGACCACGCTGGTCAACCTGCTCATGCGTTTCTACGAGATCGACTCGGGTGAGATTCGCCTCGACGGTGTCTCCACGGCTTCACTCTCGCGCGCTGAGCTGCGCTCCCAGGTGGGCATGGTGCTCCAGGATGCCGTGCTCTTTAAGGGCACCATCATGGATAACATCCGCTACGGCCGCCTCGACGCCACGGACGAGGAGGTCATCGCCGCCGCGAAGGCCACGTACGTCGACCGCTTCGTGCACTCCCTCCCCGACGGCTACGACACGGTCATCGACCAGGACGGCGGTTCCGTCTCCGCTGGCGAGCGCCAGCTCATCACCATCGCGCGCGCTTTCCTCGCCCAACCGGCGCTGCTCATCCTCGACGAAGCCACCTCCTCCGTCGACACCCGCACCGAGGTCCTCGTCCAGGACGCCATGAACGCCCTGCGCGCCGACCGCACGTCCTTCGTCATCGCCCACCGCCTGTCCACCATCCGTGACGCGGACCTCATCCTCGTCATGGAAGACGGCGACATCGTGGAGCAAGGCACCCACGCTTCACTGCTGGAGGCCCACGGCGCGTACTGGCGTCTCAACCAGGCCCAGTTCGCGGAGGACTAACCTCCTCCCCGAGACTCGTGCTGCCGCCCCTGATCTCCTGGTTCTTAGCAGTAAATCAGGGGTTTTTAATGTTTCAACCCCCGAATGCGCCATCCCGAAAATTTGTTCCTCTTTCATTGCTCCCACGTCCGCCACTCTTAACTCAAGGAGTCTTTGCCCGTGCGCAAGATTGGAACTCTTCTCTCGGCCCTCGCGCTCTCCGGCGCGCTCGTGGTCGTCCCCCAGGCCGCAACCGCTGCGCCCCTCACTTTCGCCGAAGCCTACGACCCGCAACCTTTCAACCCCTTCCCGGCTGAGGTTGGCTCCGCAGAATCGGGAGTCATCCTTCTGGATGGTCTCCCAAGCAACGACTACATTTCACGTGTAAATGTTGAATTCGGAGAAAGTCCGTACCCAATCAACCTCGCAGGAAATAGCTTCCTTCCAAGTTTTGCAAAAGCCTCAATCAACCCAGAGCCCATTTACCCTGCTGAATTCAGCGTGCCTTTCACCGCAACAATCATCTACACCGACGGAACTCGAGACACCGTTTCGGGAATTAGGACTCTCGCTCCCATTCCCACTCTTGTCAAGGACGGCGAGCCGATCCCCGCAGACCCGACGCCGGAGCTTCCGACTGTTACCGCTACGACGACCGTCACCGTGAAACCCGCACCGGTCACCACCACGGTCATCAGCCGCGAGCCTGCTACAGCCACCGAGACTACAACCGCAACCACCACGAAGACCGTCGCTGTCCCGACGACTGTGGCCACTCCGACGACGGTCACTGAAACCGCGACTGTCACGAAGGTCGCAGCACCGGTCACGGTCACGAAGACTGTGGCGACGCCGGGTGCTGCTACGGATAAGGGTTCGAGCAAGGACGGCGGGCTCATCGGCGGCATCATTGCTGCGATTGTCGCTGTCCTGGCCGCTCTGGGCGGCGGCGCGTACTGGTTCCTCAACATGCGCTAAGTCCAGCTAGTTCAGTTCCTTGCGAAAATCGCTTCTCAGATCGAAAAATTTGAGCGATTTTCACAAGGAACTTTTTTGTTGCTGCCCAAAAGCGCTCCGCGCCTCGAGCTGAAACGAGATTTTCGACAGGAACGCTGCAGCGTCCACGCGTCCCGTGGGCGGCATGAGTAATCGAGTTCACGGCAAAGTAGTTTTCATCACTGGTGCGGCCCCGGGCATGGGCGCCTCGCATGCGCACGTTCTCGCGGACGAGATTGGCGCGAACATCGCGGGAAATTTGTCACTAACGCACCCGATAATGCAGTGCTCGGCGGTGCGTCCTAGGCGCACGCGGGCAAAGAGAACGCCTCGAGCCCCGACCGAAAGGCCGGGGCTCGAGGCAACTCTATCTCTCTTAGGAGGTGTCCCATTGGCGGTGTCTCACGTCGCCACCCCCGGGACCCGGGGCTATCTCTCTCAGGTATGCGCCTCTCAAACGCATGAACTCATTATGGGGCGCGCACCTTGCACAGGCCGTACGAGCGCCTGCGCGCTTTCTGGCAGTTCCTGATAATTCTCTGGCAGCAGGTGAGATGGCACACTCGTGGCGGGGTGTGGGGAATCGATAACGGTTGGGCCACGGAGCAGCGCCGAGAGTAGGCACACGGCGCGGGAGGAAAGTACTCTAATCGCATGACTCACACTCTCGCCGCAGATGTTGTTGTCCTCGCGGCTGGCTCTACCGACTACACGCCGTCCCTGGTCTCCTTCGCGTGGATCATGGCGGTAGCCTTGCTTGCCCCGATTGTGGCCGCCATGCTGCGCAACCGGCTGCCGTCGGTGGCACTGCTCATCATTTTCGGCATGATCATCGGCCCGTCGATCCTGGATCTGGCGCACGAGGATCCGGGCATCGGCATGCTCAAGGAAATTGGCGTGGGCGCGCTGTTCCTCCTCGCCGGCTTCGAGATTGACCTCGGCACGCTGAAATCCAAGCAAGCGAAGACCGCGTTTACGACGTGGCTGATGTGTATTATCGCGTGTATCGCGGGCGCGTACTTCCTGGTGGATACGATTCCACTCGCCATCGTCATGGGCATCGCCGTGACCTCGACGGCGCTGGGCACGATTACGCCGATGCTCAAGCAGGACAAGCTCATCGGCACGCGCGTGGGCGACTCCGTGATGATCCACGGCGCTGTTGGTGAGCTCGCACCGATTACCGCGATGGCGCTATTGCTGGGTACCCGCGCCACGTGGCTCACGGCGCTCATCCTCCTGGCCTTCTTGGGCATTGCGGTCTTTGTGGCGGTCGCGCCCCAGGCCATCGGAAAGCTCGCGCCCTGGGTGAAGCGGGCGTTTATCGCCGGTGCGGGCGCGACGAACCAAACCATCCTGCGCCTTATCGTGCTTATCCTGGCCATCCTCATGGCGGTCACGGCGGTCTTTGAGCTCGACATCGTTCTGGGCGCGTTCGCGGCTGGCATTATCCTGAACCGCGTGGTGCCGGACGAGTTCCACAAGGGTCTGGAAAACCGTCTCAACGTGCTGTGCTACTCCATGCTCATCCCGGTCTTCTTCGTGGTCTCCGGCATGTCCATCGACTGGAAGGTCATCGCAGACAAACCGCTCCAGGTCATCGGCATCCCGCTGCTCATCCTGTTCACGCGCGGCCTGCCAGTCTTCCTGCGCGAGAATGTTCACCACACTGGCTCCGAAATCGAAACCACGCGTGAGCGCCTGCAAGTCGCACTTTATGCCGCGACGGGTCTGCCGATCATCGTCGCCGTGACCACGGTGGCGGTGGCCTCCGGCATCATGGATGACGAACACGCGTCCATCTTCATCGCCGGCGGCGCGCTCACCGTCGTGATCTTCCCGCTGCTGAGTTCTCTGGTGCGCAGCAATGACCCGAACGCGGAGGAGAAGCAAAAAGAAGACGAGGACTCCACGGCCGAGTCCAGGGAAGAAGCGGAGCACGCTGAGAGAGAACAAGCAGTCAAGGACGAGCTCCGTAAGGATTCAAACACCTAATATAGACAGCGTGACTAGCTTTGGAGCCTCCCCGTTTGATAATTCGCTGCGGCTTTCTGATGCCGAGCGCACCGACGCCATGAATCAACTCGCCCGCGCCGTGGGCGAGGGACGCATCACCATGGACGAGTTCGAACAGCGCTCGGATGACATCATGCGCGCGGCCACGCGCCGCGATCTCGTGCCGCTCTTTGCCGATATCCCGGCGCGTGGCACGCAGGAGCTCAAGGTCTACTCGCAGGGCGATCTAGAGCGTGCACGAGCTGCGGCGCGCAAGCCGCGTCTGGCCACGGCGCTCATCGGCACGATCGGCCTCAACGTGGCCGCCATCTCCGTCGGCGTTGCGGGCACGGGTGCGGGGGCGGCCGTTGGGGTGGTCACCCTCTTAGCACTGGTACCGGTGCTGTGGATCCTCCTCTACGTCGCGAAAGTGGGTCCGGAAAACTGGAGCACGCCCAGCGCCCGGCAAATGGAGCGCCAACGCATGCGGGAAATCCAGCAGGCCACGGCGGCACAGCGCGCAGAGCAGAAAGCCATCGAATCCCAGATGTGGGCGCAGCGCCGCCAGCAGGCAAGCGAGCTCACGGGCGAGGCCATGAATTTCGCAAAGAAGAAATTCAATCAGTGGAACGAAAAGTAGCCTAGTCGGGGTATAGACTTAGGCGGCATGACTCGCATTTTCGATCAGGCAGACAAGCTCAAGGGCGTCGCATACGACATCCGCGGCCCGGTGACCGCCGAGGCCGAGCGCATGGAGCTCGACGGCCATTCCATTCTGAAGCTCAACACCGGTAACCCAGCCATCTTTGGCTTCGACGCGCCGGACGTCATCATGCGAGACATGATTGCGGCGCTGCCCACGTCCCAGGGTTATTCCACGTCCAAGGGCATTATCCCGGCGCGCCGTGCGATTGTGACGCGCTATGAGCTGGAGAATTTCCCGCCCTTCGACATCAATGATGTCTACGTGGGCAACGGCGTCTCCGAGCTCATTTCCATGACGACGCAGGCGCTGCTCAACAATGGCGACGAGGTCCTCATCCCCATGCCGGACTATCCACTGTGGACGGCGGCGACCTCGCTCGCGGGCGGCACCCCGGTGCACTACCTCTGCGACGAAGAAGACGACTGGAACCCCTCGCTCGAGGATATCCGCTCCAAGGTGACGGAGAAGACCAAGGCCATCGTCGTCATCAATCCGAATAACCCGACGGGCGCGGTGTACTCCCGCGAAATCCTCCAGGGCATCGTCGACATCGCGCGCGAGCACGACCTGCTCATCCTTGCCGACGAGATCTACGACCGCATCCTCTACGACGGTGCGAAACACATCTCGATCGCCTCGCTCGCCCCGGATCTGCTCACCATCACGTACAACGGCCTGTCCAAGGCCTACCGCGTCGCCGGTTACCGCGCTGGCTGGATGGTCGTCACGGGTCCGAAGAAGTACGCTCACGGCTTTATCGAGGGCCTCGATCTTCTCGCAGGCACTCGCCTGTGTGCCAACGTTCCGGGCCAGCACGCCATCCAGGTCGCGCTCGGTGGGCGCCAGTCCATCTACGAGCTCACCGGCCAGGGCGGCCGCCTGCTCGAGCAGCGCAACGTCACGTACGAGGGTCTCAACAAGATTCCGGGTGTCAGCTGTGTGAAGCCGATGGGCGCGCTCTACGCGTTCCCGCGCTTGGATCCCAACGTCTACGACATTCACGATGACACGAAACTCATGCTCGACATCCTGCGCGCGGAAAAGATTCTCATGGTTCAAGGTACGGGCTTCAACTGGCCGAACCCGGATCATTTCCGCATCGTCATGCTGCCGTGGGCCTCGCAGATCGAGAATGCCATCGAGCGCCTCGGCAACTTCCTCGTGAGCTACAAACAGTAACGATTTCCGCTATTGCTGGAGATAGTTCACAATAGTGAACATGTCTCGACATTCCGCACCGGTCACCGGCCGCAACCCATGGCGCGTCGGCCTGGCCGGTGCGCTGCTTTTCGCTTTCCTCCTCACCGCGATCGGGCTCGCGTGGCAGTGGCCTTCGGGCACCCCGATGTTCAGCCCCGAGTTCACTCGAACCTACGCGCTCAATCAGCCACAGATTACGGCGCGCGTCACGACGGTCGACCATCACCTGTGCGCCTCGCCGCTCACGGGCACGGCGTTTGACGAGCCGCCGCTGCGCCCCGCGTTCGAGGAGGACACGTCCTGTACGCGCGCGCTGCTCGATCTCACGAGTGGCACCAACGAAGGCAAGCAGACGCAGCTCGTCTTCCACGGCGTGGCCGGCGACCCAACGCTTGAGGTCGACCAAGAAGTCCTGCTTGCCGAGGCCACCAATCCCGACGGCTCGCTTACCTATTCCTTCGCCGACTATAAACGCGGCGGCGAGCTGTGGATCTGGGCGGCTATCGTCGCGATCATCATCGTGGGCTTCGGCGCGTGGCAGGGCCTGCGCGCGCTCCTCGGGCTCGCCTATTCGCTCGCGGTCGTCTTCCTCTTCCTGCTCCCCGCGCTCCTCCAAGGTCACAATCCGATCGTGGTCACGCTGCTTGCCTGCTCCATCATCGTGCTCATCGCCGTGCCCATGGTCCACGGCGTGAACTGGAAGGCCGCGGCCGCGATGGGCGGCTCACTCCTCGCCCTAGGCGTCACCGCGCTCCTCGCTTGGGCGATGATCGACACGACGCACCTGCAAGGACTGAGCTCCGAAGATAACCTCAAGCTCGTCCTCTACCTGCCCGGCGTCTCCGTCATCGGCGTGCTCATGGCCGGGTTCATCATCGGCGCACTGGGCAGCCTCAACGACGCGGCCATCGCCCAAGCGTCGACCGTCACGGAGCTCGCCGCCGCCGAGCCCGAAGCCCGCGCTGGTTCCCTCTTCGTCTCCGCGATGAAAGTCGGCCGCGACCACATCGCCTCGATGGTCTACACCCTCGTGCTCACCTATACGGGCGCCGCACTCCCCCTGCTCATCCTCATCACTGCGGCGAAGCGTCCCGCCGGCCAGATCCTCGTCTCCGATCTCGTGTCCACCGAGCTCCTGCGCTCCGGCATCGGCGCCGCGGCGCTCACTATCGCCGTGCCGCTCGCCACGATCATCGCAGCACTCACGGTCCCCGAACGTCGCGCTCTCCAGGTCGTTTCCGAATCCGCACCGCGCTAGCTTTGGATTTATGGCGCCTCACACGAGATTTTCGACGCCGAGGCGCCATAAACCCAAAGCTGGGAGCCCTAAAGCGAGCGGCCGAGCGCGTCGAGCGTCCAGCCAGCAGTCTGCCATGCCTCGACGTCGAGGACGTTGCGGCCGTCGATAATGTGGCGGCGGCTCACCAGCTCGCCCGCAGCCGCCGGGTCGAGCTCCTTGAATTCCTTCCACTCCGTGGCGAGGATGACCAGCTCCGCGTCGCGCAGCGCGGACTCGCAATCAGGCGCGTAGTTGAGCGTGGGGAAGACCTTCTTCGCATTCGCCATGCCCTCCGGGTCGTAAACCGTCACGGCCGCGCCTGCCAGCGAGAGCGAACCGGCCACGGACAGCGCCGGCGAGTCGCGCACGTCGTCCGAATTTGGCTTAAACGCGCAGCCCAGCACCGTCACGCGGTGGCCGAGCAGCGCGCCGGCGAAAGATGCCTTGGCTAGGTCCACCACGCGGTCGCGGCGGCGCATATTGATGGCGTCGACCTCGCGGAGGAACGTGAGAGCCTGGTCCGCGCCGAGCTCACCCGCACGTGCCATGAACGCACGAATATCCTTGGGCAGGCAACCGCCACCGAAGCCAAGCCCAGCCCCGAGGAACTTGCGGCCAATGCGATCGTCGTACCCGATGGCATCGGCAAGCTGTGTCACGTCCGCACCTGCAATCTCGCAGATTTCAGACACGGCGTTGATGAAGGAAATCTTGGTGGCCAGGAAGGCGTTGGCGGAGACCTTGACCAGCTCGGCGGTCTGCAGGTCCGTGGTGATGAACGGCGTGCCGCCAGCGAGCGGCTGGGCGTAGATCTCGCGAGCGACTTCTTCGGCACGGCCGCCATCCTGGACGCCGAGGACGATGCGATCCGGAGTAATGGTGTCCTTGACCGCGTAACCCTCGCGCAGAAACTCTGGGTTCCAGGCAATCTCTACCGTGGTGCCCGCGGGCGCGAGCTCGTTGGCCATGTCTTGTAATTCCGCGGCGGTGCCGACGGGAACGGTGGACTTGCCAAGGATGAGATTCTCGCCCGTAAGCTTCGGCACGAGGTCCGTGATGACAGCCTTGACGTAGGTCATATCCGCTGCGTACGAACCATGACGCTGGGGCGTGCCCACGCCCAAGAAGTGAACCTTCGCGAACTCGGCGGCCTCTGTGTACTCCGTGGTAAACGACAGTCGACCGGCCTCAATATTGCGCTCGAGGACCTCCGGCAGCCCCGGCTCGAAGAAAGGAACCTTCCCAGCTTGGAGCGCCTCAATCTTGGCCGCGTCCACGTCGACGCCCAGAACCTCGTGGCCCAGCTCCGCCATGCACGCCGCGTGCGTGGCACCCAAATATCCAGTTCCGATCACAGTCATTCGCATAAAGGGCAATCCTACGAGCGGCTGGTAAACAAAGGGCGACGTTCAGCTTAAGACTTAACGGAAGTTGAGGTAAGACTTCGACGGCGTGGGACCGCGCTGCCCCTGGTACTTCGAGCCAAGCTTGCCGGTGCCGTACGGGTTCTCGGCCGGCGAAGACATCTTGAAGATGGCCAGCTGGCCCACCTTCATACCGGGCCACAGGGCGATGGGCAGGTTTGCGGTGTTCGACAGCTCGAGCGTGATATGGCCCGAGAACCCCGGGTCGATAAAGCCCGCCGTGGAGTGCGTGAGCAGCCCCAAGCGGCCCAGCGAGGACTTACCCTCGAGGCGACCCGCGAGGTCCGCCGGCAGCGTGAATTTTTCGTACGTCGCGCCGAGCACGAACTCGCCCGGGTGCAGGATGAAGGACTGGCCGTCCTCGACCTCCACGAGACTCGTGAGGTCCGGCATTTCTTCTTTGGGATCGATGTGCGTGTAGCGCGAGTTATTGAACACGCGGAAGAACTTGTCTAGGCGCACGTCGACGGAGGACGGCTGGACCATCTCCGGGTCGTACGGCTCGATGACGAGGGACTCGGAGTCTAGGGCGGCACGGATGTCACGATCTGAAAGAAGCACGTCCTACATCTTACGCGGTGCCTTTCCCTGTCGCGGCGAGGGCGGTGCTAGACTGTCTGAGTTGCTAACTTCTAGCAGCAGTGCCGACGTAGTTTAATGGTAGAACTGCAGCTTCCCAAGCTGCTAGCGCGGGTTCGATTCCCGTCGTCGGCTCCACATTTCCCCATTTCATGGACTAATTTCATACCTCCAGGATGGATCATGACAGCCCCTATCTTCACGCCCAAAACCACAGCGGAGCTTCGCGCTGAGCGTGAGCATGTACTTCGAGAGCTTGCGCCCCGCACAATCGATGAGCTCCGCGAACAGCGCGCGGTTGATCAAATCTTGGCCATCGACGAGACCACTCTGAATCGGTATGAAGCCCTGTGCTTCGTTATCGGCGACTAGACAGACACGTTTTCTCTCAGAGCTACATCGTCCCTAGTCCGAGATTCAAAACTACCCCCACGTCAATACCAGGGCATGCGGTAACAGACCCCACACAGGCAGGACACAATGGGCAAGCACGAACCAGCGGAAATCAGCGACGCACCCAAGAAGAAAGGCGTCAACCGCAACGCCATCATTGCGTTAATTCTGATCCTCGTCGGCCTCGGTGTCTTGCTCTACCCCGTGGTGGCCACGCAGTGGAATAACTTTAACCAATCGCGTGCCGCAGAGGAATACGCCAAGCTGGAGAAGCAAGCCCCGCCAGAAGTACTGCACACCGCCTGGGAGGAGGCACAGGCCTACAACGCCCAGCTGGGCCACATCAGTGTGGAAGACGCTTGGACCACCACCGATGACGAGAGCTCTCCCGAGTACCAGCGCTACCGCCAATACCTGTCTGTGCTGTCGGAGACCGATGCCATGGGCCGCATTGTTATCCCCTCCATCGATTCCGATCTGCCCATTTATCACGGCACCTCAGAAAAAGCACTCTCCCGCGGCGCTGGCCACCTCTATGGCACGGACCTACCTGTCGGCGGCGTAGGTGATGGCGCGGGTCGGCACGCAGCACTTTCCGCCCACACTGGCCTACAAAATGCCACGCTGTGGGACAACCTCACCAAGGTCAAGAAGGGCGATGCTTTCTACATCGCCGCCGGCGGCGAGAAGCTCAAATACGACGTACACGATATTCGGGTCGTCGAGCCAACAGACACCAGCTCGCTCCACCGTGAGCCAGGCCAGGACCTCGTTACGCTCATTACCTGCACTCCCTACGGCGTAAATACCCACCGCTTGCTCGTCACAGGCCACCGTGTGCCGATGGAACCGGAAGACGAGGCCGCATTCAACAACTCGGGCGCTCAATGGCAGTGGTGGATGTGGGCCATTCTGGCAGCCGCTGCCATCATCGTGCTTCTGCTCATCTACTGGTGGCGCAAATATGTCAGCAACGCCAAGGACGCCGCGCTTGACGACGACCCGCAAGACTCCTAACCGACAATGCGCATGCAATAAGGCCCGCCCTTCCCTGGTTGGAAGAGCGGGCCTTTTCTAAAAGTTGCCGCAAGTGGTGGTTCTACGCCGGGCGACGTCGCAAAGCAAGGTACCCGACCGCGACAATCGCGGCGCCCGCGAGCGCCCACAGGCCTACGCCCTCACCACCGGTCTTGGGCAGTGCACCCTTGGTGATGTCAGCGACCTGAAGGACGCCGATCTTCTTCACACAGTTGGCAGCGGTGTCAGACTCAGCGCACCTATTACTGGTGATCGCGGTCCCTCCGGAGAGCACCTTGATGACTGCATTGCCATTCTGATCCCACTCCGTCGAGAACTTGATCGGCGCGGGCAGCAGATTATAGCCGTTCGGCGCCTTGGTCTCGATGAGGTAATAAACGCCAGGGGCGTCCAAGCCTTCGAGCTTCACACGGCCCGTGGTGGTGGTCGTGGATTGCTTCACCACGGGGTTAACATCAGTGTTAACGCTGCCATCTGCGTTCAGCCTAAGGTTTCCGTCAGCGTCACCGCGGTGGACTGTGAACTGCGCGCCGCCAAGCAACCCGTCTGTTTGGATCTCGTCCGGGTTGTCCGGGTTATAGCTCGCCTTTTCGAGCAGGACGTCCATCGTTTCCGTCTCCAGCGGGATACAGTCAGTATCCTTCCAGCCGCCCATTTCTGCCTCGTTCATGAGACCAAACTTTGGCTCATGTAGGCCATCCTTGGTGTAGCAGCGGGTGTTTCCTGAAGGTTGACTCGGGTAACCGGCTGGGACGGAGGTGCTGTCCAGTTTCGAACGATCCAGCTTGAAGCGCACCGTTACCTCGTAGACGTGCTGCCCAGTGCTTCCGTCAACACCCTTGGGTTTAATGATCTTCGGAGTGCCATTCTTGTTGAGCTCAAAGGGGCCGGCACCTTGGTACGCACGCGGCTGGCTGGTCTTGTTGAACTCGTCCTTGAATACGACGGAGGCGCCAATAACTGTAGCAGCACCAACGAACTTCGGGGTGTCCGTGAGCTTGCCGTAGATCACTTCGTTGGTGTCGAACCCAGGCGCGTCGGGTGTCTCAACTACGACGTTGTACTTCGCAGTGTATTCATTCGCTGCACCAGGAACAGGTTGCGGTGTGCTGTCGACGGCAACCTTGCTGAAGCAGGCTTCTGTAGCGACGTTGTCATCTTCAGCCGGGCTCGACTCCCCGTCTGTAGCCTGAAAAGCAACCTTGTTCGGACTACACACCGTCTTAAGGTTCCCGTATTCGTCTGTTCGCACCGGCGCAGAGACGACATACTCTACCTTCGCGCGCCCTGGAAGAGTACCAACATAGCCCATCATGTATCGAGACTCACCGTCCGCTCCGGACGGGACAATCATGCCTGCATAAATACCAGTTCCCGGCGCAATCTGGTCAGGTCCTGGCCCACGACCGTTGACCTGGGTAGATCCTGCTCCAAATCCCTCGAATTTCGCAGTGGGACCGGAAGCGTTCACACCATAGTGAGTATCCGTTGGTAGGTACTCCCAGAATGTGCCGCCCGAACTGGTGTTATCCGTGGTGTTTTCCACGGAGATGGTCCAGAAAGTACGCACCTCGCCGTTTACCACCTTGGTCTCCGAGCGTTGCTTCTTCACCGCAATATTTGATTGCAGCTCTGGCGGTGGCGGCACTAGGTCGGAGGCGGCGTCCGTGTTGAAAGAAGCCGGCAGGTTATCCATAATGTTAACCAGCTCAAATGTCGGCTTATCGGAATCGGGGTTGGTGATCTTTAGCTCGAAGCCCAGCTGGTTTGCATCTTTGCTGCCTGAGCCAAAGCCGAGGTTACCGTTGGAATAGGTCCACGCCTTGCCCCAAGAGGCCGATGGATTAGAGATCGTACGGCCATCCAGGGTTTTGATCCCTGTGAGATCCCAAGTCTTGATTGCGCCGGTCTGTGTATCGATGCGCTCAAGAATAAGCCTATCGCCCGCTTTTGCCTTACTCTGGAAACCCCACATGTATTTCTGGGCTTGGGGGAGCACGGCCCAGTCTTCGGCGTAGGACGTCGCGTTGCCCAATGTGCGGTCAGCAGTTAGCTTGTCAGGATCAATCTTGTAGAGATGGCGCGTACCAGACGTCGAAGCGTTACCCACGAAGAACCCCTCGCTGGTATACACGCCTGCGTTAAGGAAGTCTCGGTCGCCTTCGCTCTCAAATGGCGTGCCACTGCTTCCTGGCGCGAGAATCGGACCAAGATTATGCACCTCACCCGTGGCGGGATTGATCTGAAGAAGGTTTCCGGCAGGGTAGCACGGATCACCGTTCAGGCCACGTTTCTGGCTCACGGCATAGAGCCAATTATCATTTGTATTGAATGCCAGCGCATTGTAAACCCAAGGCGACTTTTCCCCCACTGACCGGAAGTCTCGGCCTTGATTTACTTGCCGGCTCAGGATAGACGTATCTCGGCGAAGATCCTTTGGTTCACTGGTTACGACATAGACTGGGCTACCGTCGGTATACTCCTCGGCAGTCAGCTCACGCTTTGGTTGTCTACGTTCGACTGTTGTGTCGTCTTTACACTGTTTCGGATCTGGCACGGTAAAAGAGGCCGTAAACACCGTATTAGCCGGTCCACGATGAACACCCTTGAACTGAATCTGGGCGTTACCGCCAATAGCGATCTGTGGGAGGGTGACGTGGTATTCCTTAGCACTGATCTTCTTATAGGTTGCCTTGGCCTCGTACCAGCCGCCATTAGCACCGGTGTAATAGACAGTAAGATCGTTAGGGTCTGTCGAAAGGTAGCTATTGACGTTGGACTTTAAAGTAACCACCGTGCCATCCGGGATGGTCATTCTGCCTGTCGGAAGCTCTGTAGCTGGGATTTTGAAGTTCGGAATATAGCGGTTTCCCTTGAGCACATATCCATCGTTCTGGATTGTGATGGTGTGGTCACCGGCAGCGTACGGAGTAATGTTCGGTGCTGCCATCAGGCGTGCTGGGGCCGCGTCGACGTCAGAAACCTCCAACGACTCGCCGTCCTCCGCGGGCGCTTCCGAAGCTTCGCTGTCTTCATTTACAGAAGTACTAGCGTTTTCCTCGACTAAACCAGACGCATCGACGGATATCCCGCTCAGCTCGGATTCCTCTGCGACCGCCGGGGTGTTCAATGAAAAAGCTGCTCCTGCGGGTACATCGGCATTGAGTCCGGTGACGTGGAAAGTCACTGCATTGCTCGTCGTATCTACAACGAGATTGTCGCCTTCGCGAACGGGGATCTCCTCACCGGCGATTGTCAGCGTGAATGCCGCGCCTTCGAATTCAAGCTGCGAAACCTTGGTAGTGAACTCCAGCTCTTCCACCGTTCCGCCATCGACAAAATGGCCTTCAAATGTAGCGCTGTCGCCAGCGGGAATGCTCAGCTGGTCTGAGGAATCAAGCTCGGCACGCAACGCTGTGGTTTGTGCCTCGGCGACAGCGCCAACGAAACCTGGAAGAGCAGCCGGTGCAGCGACGCTAAAAACTAGGGCCAGCGCCGCAGCAAACGCCCCTACGACGCGCCAGCGATACGCTACCGGCTCGACCAGATGAGAATCTGTCCAGGACATTAGCGTCCCTCGCTTTCTGAATTCTTCCTACGGCTAAAGGCAATCATCACGAAACCAGTGGCGATCAACGCCAACGCTGCGGCAACGACACCGAGTACCTGTGCACCGGTCATCGCCAATGAGCCACCATTGCCCGACGACACTGCTGGGGTTGAGGTCTTACCGGCACTTGGAGTAGCCGACGGCGTTGTCTCGGGTTGGTGAGGCGGCTTCCCTGGTTTAGTCGGTGGATAGTTCGGAGGTGTTTGCGGGGTATTCGGGCGTGACGGCGGAGCGCTCGGAGTAGATGACGACGTGGTTGGCGTCGGCGTTTCACCCGGTTTGTGGGTCTTAGCCACGATTACTCCTGGTACCGGATTCGGGTTATCCACCACGGTGTGGAACGGAACCGCCACCACAAACGGGTTGATCTCCCGATAGGAATCATCCGGGGCCGAAGATGTCACCACATAGAAGCCATCCGCTAGACCATCGAACGTCACCTCTCCATTGGCATCGGTGACCTGATCCACGTGCACGTCGCTACGCCATTCACGAATCTCGTCCAGATTCGCGTCTTGCACGCGTGCTGCATCGTCAGCGTTGTTTGGATCTAGGCCGGCAAGCCGGGCTAGATGAATCGTGACTCCCTGGACTTGCCCCGAGGGTGCCTGCCCATCGTCGTCGGGATTGCCCTGCGTGAGCCGAACAGTCACCGTATCCGAGTCCACGGTGCGCTCCGCACCAGTAGTCTGCTGCCCGGCAACCTGTACCGCTCCCGCAGCAACCATGCCCGGCCCAGCAAATGCAATTGCACACGCCACTCCGACGGCAGCCATTTGGGCCGACCATGTACTTGTCAACCTCTGCATCGCCTTACTCCCGCACGCTACTTTCTTCATTAATAACTTCTTGTGCTCCGACAGCCGCCTGGTGCCGTCGCAGCCACCACACCAGCCAGCAACCAATGACAATCACTGCAGCCAAAAGCGCGTACATCCACCATTGCCAGCCCGGACCATGGGAGTTTTCAAACACCGACTCCTCCCCAGGCTCCATAGGAACCTGATGGCCACGCACCAGCAAGCGATGAGTGTTGATCCCGTATGGGGTACACGTAATCAGCGTGACGTAATCCTGATCGGCGACTGGCCGTAGGCCATCAACTTCACTCGGCAGAACCACTTGAATGCTGTCGACGACGTACTTCAATTTGTGGCCAGCAACCTGGATATAGAACACATCTCCCTCGGTGGCAGAGTCGAGGTGATCAAACATCGTCGAATTTGCCAGACCCGTATGCCCCGTAATGACGGAATGGGTTCCTGGTCCACCGACCGGCAGGTCAGAACCATACAAATGCCCCAGACCACGCTGCAGTGTCTTATCTGCGGTGCCATGAAATACCGGAAGATCAACGTCTACTGCTGGAAACACGAGGCGAGCCATCGCTTCGTTCTCGCCCAACTGCTTCAAATAAGCCTCATAGTCGGGATTGTCTACCCCGATACGGTTCAGCCACGGATCCAAGATTGGGCCCGACGTATGCTCCTCGTTGTATGCATGTGCAGCATCCCAAACCGAATCCTGCACCTGCACCGGTGTCTCTTTATCCAGTCGCGCATATTCCTGCGCCACTCTTGAGGCGTTCCAATTGTTCCATGCGGTCGAGACCACTGGGTACAGCATCACTAACAACCCAACGACAACGATTACCGCCGGAAGGACTAGGCCTCCACGGCGCCTGTGCCGTCGACCTGCATTTTGGCCTACCACCGTAGTCAACGACCCGCACCACCCAAAACAATGCCCCACGCGCTAGCGCAGCGCGACCGGGATTACAACGAAAGAGAATGAAGGGGACTGAAGTCTATACCTAGCCCAGTCCCCTCACTGGGTCGAGCACCATATTTTGATTACCCGACCCGCAGCGCAGACCATCATGGACAGTCTGCGCCACCGGAACTACGCCCGGCTATTAGTTGCGCGCGGTACGACGAGCGAACCAAGCACCAGCAGCAACAATTGCTGCGCCAATAGCAGCCAGGATGCCCACACCGGCACCACCGGTCATCGGCAGGTTCGGGGTGTCGCGCTTGATATTTTCGATTTCAGAGACGAGGGTGACTTTGTCATCGCCTTTGAGCTCACCAGTCTTCGCGATGTTGTCGCGAGTGAAGTCAATCTCAGTAATGTTTTTCTCCGGCAGCGCATAGCCGGCCGGAGCCTTGGTCTCCTTCAGACAGAACTTCTTCACGTCAGTGACCTGTGCGTTGTCCGCGAAGTCCGTGACATGCAGGCCGTCGATGGTAATAGTGCCGTCTTCACCAGTGGTCCACTTGTCCACACCGTTTACCGTCAGCGGGTTCTCGAGCTTATCCTGCGCGGAGGCACATCGGTAGAGCTCGAACTCCGCACCCTGCAGGACCTTGCCGGCTTCCTTGCCATCCTTCTTCACCACCTTCAGCTTGCCGTGGTAGGTCACGACCTCATTAGTCTTATTCTCGACATCCTTGTCGGTGTTCGGGTTGTTGAAGATGACCGTACCCTGGTTCTTCAATTCAGTGGTGTCGCCGACCTCCTTGCGCTTGACGGCGAAGGTTAGCGACATCTTGGCACCCGAGGCCACCTTAGCCAAGCCCTGATCAGTCAGGGTCACAGTAAGAGTGTTGGTGTTGCCAGCAGCAGGTGCGTCGATGGTGTAGTCGCCCTCTGTCAGAACGACATCGCCGGCCTTAACTTCAGTAACCTTGTCGAACTCCAAGCGAGCATCCAGTTGGTCAGAGAAGACAAACTTCTTCAGAGTCTTATCTGTGCCGAAAGTCGGAGCGTCGGCGTTAATGGTGTAGGTGTATGCGTCCTGGATGTGCTTGTCGGCGTCCTTGACGGTCTTCTCGGTCTTGGTCTCGGTGTTCTTTGGGTAGGCCACGACATCGTAGTTCCACGCATCGGAAGCCTCATTGACCATCGGCACCGACACGATGAACGGAGCGCCAGCAACGATGCCGGCCGGAGCCTTCGTCTCTTCTACCAAGTAGATACCCAAGTCCAAGTTTTCGAAGGCCACCTTGCCGTCGTCACCAGTGATCCCCTCAACAGTCGTGTCGGTCTCGTGGCCCTTGGCATCGGCAGCGGTCTTCGGGAACGTCGCCCAATCACCGTTCTGCAGGTCGTAATTAAGCTTGGTGATCTTGTAGGTCACACCAGACAGTGCCTCACCCGGGACGCCCGCCATTTCCTTACCAGTGGCCCGATTAGCGGTTTCGGCGCCCTTCTTCTTGTAGAGGGTGATCGAGCCCTTCTTAGTGAAATCGATGTTTGCCTTGTTCACGGCCCCCTGCTCAGCGCCAGGGTTCTCCTGGGCCAGTGCACCCGGAGCGGAAACGCCCAAAGCGAGTCCGGCGATAGCAGCGAAGGCAACTGAACGAGCGGTACGAGAGATCTTGTTCACGGAAACTGGTCCTTTACACGAGTTCTGAAATGAGATACCACGTCTCATTAGCTGTGTGCAATCCATTCCCCACGGTTCACGCACCATGACCTGACCCGTTGCTAAGATTCTTTCGCCTGCCGAGAGCAGTTTTCAGGTGGAAACGCCTGCGCAGGCCCTAGCCTTAACTAACGATGGCCTGTGGATTACATAACTAGATCCTACACCCAGCACCTGAGGCAAAGCCCCCGACCAAAGCTCCCCCCCGGAGATTCAGCCAGATCGCTCAAGGCTCCGCTTCATCCACGCTAGCATGAAAACCTTTTTCGCAGGTCAACAACCGTTTTTGAAAAGTCATATAGTTTTGTGTGAAATTGAACTCATTACCCCTTGGAGGGGGTAAACCTATTCGATTTTACACCCGTCACATAGCAAGCGACCATCACACAGAGGAATGGTTTTCCGGAGAGTACCCTCCTGCGGCAGTAAAACAACCATTAATACTGCCAATATCAGCAGATAATCCAGAGCCTTCAGCAGCCCGACAAAAGGAAGTATCACCAAGAAGGCCCAGGGGTATTCCAAAACCATTCAGATACTCAGCTTTCAACAAGCCACATGACTGAAAGTTAATAGCGTTAAGATTCTCTGGAGCAGCCCTCTACGAAGCGTCAGCCGCGGACGCAGCACGAAGCAGCGCCGCGTAGGCACCACCACGAGCGAGCAGCTCGGCGTGGGTGCCGCGCTCGACCACGCGGCCGGCGTCAAGGACAACGACCTGGTCGGCATCGCGGATGGTGGACAGGCGGTGCGCAATGACCAGGCGGGTAGCGTCCGCGCCAATGACTGTTTCCTGGATGGCGCGTTCGGTTTCGTTGTCAAGGGCCGAGGTGGCCTCATCCAGGATGAGCACCCGCGGGCGGCGCAGCAGTGTGCGGGCCAGCGAGAGGCGCTGTTGCTCACCGCCGGAGAAACGGTAGCCGCGCGAGCCCACCACTGTGTCCAAGCCTTCTGGAAGCGCGGCGATGACCTCGTCCACGCGCGCGGCATGCAGCGCCGCCCACATCTCTCCCTCGCTAGCACCCGGCTGCGCAAAGAGGAGGTTCTCCCGCACCGTGCCGTGAATCAGGTAGGTTTCCTGGGAAACCACGCCGATGACCTCAGCGCGCTGCTCCGCCGGTACATCACGCAGGTCGACACCGCCCAAGGTGACGGAGCCTTCAGTCGGATCGGCCAAGCGCGCCAGAAGCGCGGCCACCGTGGACTTGCCGGAACCGGTATGCCCAACCAGGGCGGTGGTGGTGTGGGCGGGGATGGTGAGGGAGACGTCGGAAAGCGCGTCGGTGTCGGTGCCTGGGTAGCGGTAGGAAACGTGCTGGAGGGTGAGGGAGGCGTCGGCAAGCTGCGCGGGCTCGGTGGCTTCCGTGAGTTCGGGCTCCAGGTCCAGGTACTCGAAGATGCGGCTGAACAGCGCCATCGACGCCACCCACTGCGCGCCCACGTTGAGCAGGTCAGTGATGGGGCGGAATATCTGAGTCTGCAGGGTGGAAAAGGCGATGAGCGTGCCAATCGTAATCCCCGGGCGCAGGCCAGCCACCAGGTAAATCAGCGCCGGCATCACGCCGAAGATGATTTGGGTCAGCGCCATGCGCCAGAGCCCGGCCAGCTGCGATTCGAGCTCCAGGCGGATCAGGGAGCGCGAGGTCTTCTCAAACCCGTCATAGACGCGTTCCTGCGCGCCCAGCGTTGCCGCCAGGCGCATGCCGGACACGGATAGGTTTTCCGAAATGGTCTGCTGCAACGTCGCCTGCGCGCGGCTGTTTTTCTCCATGAGGCTGCAACGCAGAACGGCGGCGCGGCGGGTGAGCCACACGGCGGGCGGCAGCACCACCAGGGGACAACAGTGAGAGCGTGGGTGAGAGCGCGACCATCGCCACCAGCGTGGCCACCGTCATGGTGAGATTGCTGGCCACAGAGGTCGCCGTGGTGGTCACCATGCCGCGCATGGCCGCGATGTCGTTAGTCAAGCGGGACTGGATTTCGCCGCCGCGGTTATTGGTAAAGAACTGCAGCGACTGGCGCTGCAGGTTAGCAAAGACCTGCGTGCGCAGCTCGTGCATGATGGTGTGCCCCACCCGCGCGGATAAAAAGGACTGGATAACGCCGATGGCCTGAGAGACCACGGTGATGGCCAGCATGCCGCCCACCAGCCACAGAAGCAGCGTGGTGTCGTGCTCAGGAATGGCCTCGTCCACGGTGCGGCGCACCAAGAAAGGCTGCACCACGGTCAGCCCAGAAGTCGCAATGATGAGCGCTACCACCACAAGCAGCGTGCCGCGGTGGGCTGCGAAGATGCCGGCGACGCGACCAAACTTCACTGGGTGCTGGGCCAGCTGATCGACGTCCGCGGGGTCCTTCACCGCGGTGTGCATCGGCCGGGTCGTGGCTTAACCGCAGGTAACGATAGGCTGCGGGTCATAGACCGTGGTGGTGGTCTCCCGGGAGATTTCCTTGCCGGAGAGGTCCTTGATCACGCGCGTATCCGAGGTGGTAAAGCCCGGCGCGCCGGAGGACGGCGAGCAGTCATCGGTGACGGTCATCCTAGTGGGCTGAGTCGTGGCCCAGCGGCCGTTGTTCACGGACTCGACGTTGACGGTCTTCACACCCATGAAGCGGACGGTGATCTGGCCGCCACCGAAGGAGGTGTCGATGCGCACCGGGTGGTCCGAGGTGTTCTTGAACTGCAGGTCAATGGCGCCCTCGTAGACGGTGGCCTCACGGCCGGCCGGGTAGCGCGAGATGTAGTAGGAGTGCGGGGTGTGCGCGACGTCTTCCATGCCCGCGAAGTAGGACGCGTTGTAGAGCGTCGTCGCGAACTGCGAGATGCCGCCGCCCACGGCCGTGCCTGAGTGGCCGTTGATGATGATGCCGGACTCGACGTACCCCTGCGCCGTGCCGCGCGGACCGGTGTAGCCGTTGAGCGAGAAGGTCTCGTCCGGGTTGACCACGGCGCCGTTGACGGTCTGCGCGACGAGTCGGATGTTCTCGCCCGAGGGGCCAGAGAAGCCGCCGGTGGAGAACTCGCTCACGACCTGGTCGAAGGTCGAGGCCTCGGCTTCTTCCGTGGTGAACGTGGCCGGCTCCGGCTTGTACGCCGCCTCCCACTCACGTTTGTCGTCGCTGCGCACGCGGGAGTCGAAGTCTTTCATGGTCTCTTCCCAGTTGACGACGTTGCCGTCCTGGGACGGCGTGACGGACTTGCCGCCGCCGGCGAAGCTCACTTTGGCGTTCTCGCCGGGGACCTCGGAATCCGCAAGCTGCGCAGCAAGCAGCTCCTGCGCCTTCGCGTCGTCGATATTGAGAACGAGCTTTCCGTCCTTTGAGGAAATCGAGACGAACTGCGCGATGGCGCCACGGTCGAGCGTCGCCGTGACGTCCTTGTCACCCTTGACCACGAGGTTCTTATCGAGCGCGGTCTTCGCCTCGCCCTTTTGCATGTCCTCGATGACCTGGTCATTGATGGCGGGTTCGACGACCTGCGGTTCCACCTCGACGCCGGCGGGGTCGAGCCAGTCGGCTTGGACGGCATCGGAAAGCTGAGCGGGGTCGACCGTCTGGCCGAGCTTGGGGTCTGTGACCTTGAAGTCTGCGTTCTCGATGGCCAAGGCGCCGTCGACGGGAGCGATGGACAGCTCGCCCTTGACACGCTCGAGCTCCTTGTTCAGCGCGGCGTCATCGACGTCCACGGCGACGGGCTGCTCGCGCGGGTCCATAAAGAAGGACGCGACGCGCGTCAACGGATTGAGCGAGGCGTCAGGAATGCCGTCCACGGCTTTCTGGAAGTTCATAGCGAGGCCGGAGGCAGACGGCAGCAGTTCGCTGTGCTTCTCCCCCGCGCGCACGGTAACGACCTGATTCTCGATGCCGCCGAGCTCCTTCTGGAGCTTGTCCACCGCGGCAGTGCGCTCCATGGACGAGATGTCGACGCCGCCCACGCTCGTCGCGCGCGGAACTTTACCCTGGTTCTGGGCGATATCGAGGGCGTATGCGACCCCGGCGAGCACCAAAAACCCCAGCACCACCGCGAGGGTGATGATGAGCCCTTGAGACTTGCGCTTTCCTACTGCTTTCTTCACAACACTTAAGGTTATCGTTTGAAGCGCGAAAACGTTAGCGCGGGGCGAGTCCAGCCGCAGAATGTGCGACGGCATCCGCGAAGCGCTGCTCAGGAATGATACCGACCTCCACCGCACCGACCACCTGGTCGATGATGAAGTTGATATCCGTGGCCGTCGACCACAGTGCCACATCCGCGCCCGAGGCGAGCGCCGTGACGATGGCCTGCTCTGGGGTATACCGGCTGGTAATCGCCGCCATACCAGTGAGGTCATCGGTGAAAATCCGGCCGCCAAAGTGCTCGCGGGTGCGCAGCAGTTCATACGCCGCGGGGTTGAGACTCGACGGCGTGACGCCATTGCCCAGCCCCGGCACGACCATGTGTCCGACCATCGCATCCGCGCGCGGTTCGCCGGGCAGCGCGCCGTCCCACGGCACGATGTCAAAGGCCTCCATCTCCGGCAGCGGCGGCGTCACCGCAGCTCCCAGGTGCGTGTCTCCGGAGGCGCGGCCGTGGCCCGGAAAATGCTTAAACACGGCATCGACGCCTGCGTTTTCTAGGCCGCGCGCGAACGCGGCGCCGTACTCGCCGGCGCGCACGGGGTGCGTGGAATACGCACGGTCACCTACCACGTCGAGATCCGCGCCGCCCACGTCGAGCACGGGAGCGAAGTCCAGCGTGATGCCGTACGCAGCGAGCGTCTGGCCAATCTGGAACGCGGTGCCCTCGACCTGTTCGGGTGTGCCTTGCGCCATCTGCTGCGCCGACGGGTAGGACCCGAGAACCTCCGAGAAGCGCTGGACGCGGCCGCCCTCGAAGTCGATGGAGATCTCAAAGTCACGGCCCACAGCCTCCCGCAGCGCGTGCAGGTCACGGCCTGGCTGCGTGAGCAGCCCCGGGTCAGCCCAGCTCACGATAAAGATGCCGCCCACACCGGCCTGCAGCTTAGCCAGCGCGTCGTCGTAGTTGACCACGGCAGGCATGAGCAGTGAGGCCGCCGCCGCGCGGCGCTGCTCCGGTGGGACGAGCGGGTTCGCAGCGGGAACGTCCGGAGCCGCTGGCGCCGGGTCGGACGGGGCGGCAGAAGAAGGCGCGGACGTCGGCGCCGGTGACGGGCTCGCCAGAACTCCCGCACTCACGGACTCGAGGGAGGCGGGCGAGGGCTTTTCGCCTGGCGGGTCGCAGGCTGCGAGCGCCGCCGCGGACGCGACGACGGCGAGCGCGAGAATTTTCTTCATTGTTTTCTCAGTATGGCGTATGAGTGAAAATCTCGCATGCATAAGGTCCTTCTTGGCGCGCGTGGGGCGCTAGGCTGGGGGACCATGAAAGGTCAAACCATGTTGATTGCGTACGACGGCTCCGAGCGGGCGGACCGCGCCATCGAGTATGCGGCACAGCTGCTGCGCCCGGGCATCGTGGAGATCCTCACCGCGTGGGAGCCCGCCGCGCGCCAGGCAGCCCGCGCCCTGGGCCGCACGGGCTTGCACCAGTCCACGTATGCGCTCGATGACGCGGCGCAGGAAGAAGACCCAGCCTACGAGGAGGCCATGGCCGTGTGCCGCAAGGGCGTCGCCGTCGCGGAGAAGCTCGGCCTGGCGGGCCGCGCGCACCTCGTCGAGGTCGTCACCACCACCGCGGAGGCGCTTGCCGATGCCGCCGAGGAGCTCGACGTCGACGTCATCGTCACCGGCACCCGCGCGCTCACCGGCTTTAAGGCGTGGTGGAACGCGTCGACCGCGGACCAGCTCGTGCGCACCGCGGGCCGTCCCGTCCTCGTTGTCCCGCCGGAGCCGGACGACCCGAACGACGCGAACTACACCGACACCGCCGAATAATCGGCGGACCTGCGTGAGCAGGCTGCTAGGATGTGGCCTTATGGCACTTGAATCCGACTCCATGACAAAGCGCACCCTCGGCCCGGCCGTGGGCTCCGCGGTGGTCGGCATCGCGCTCGGCGTCGTCGCCATCGTGGGCATTGCCCAGTTCAGCGGACAAGACACCGTCCCGTCCTCGGCGGCGGTCTCTGCGGATGATGCTTTGCTCGGCGGCCCGGAATACGGCTCCCGCAACTAGCTTGGCCCAGCTTTTCGCGCGCCCCTGGGCGGCGCATGCGGCCGGGTGGCTTTTCGCCGCCCTCCTCGCCTTCACGCAGCCGTGGGGCCGCGTCGCGGCCGATACGAAGCACGATCTCGCCGTCGATCCCGCCGGCTTCCTCGCCGGCGCCGCGCACGCGTGGACGGACTCCTTCACCCTGGGCCAGCTCCAAAACCAGGCCTACGGCTACCTCTTTCCCCAAGGCGCGTTCTTCGCGCTTTCCGATGCCCTCCCCGACTGGGTCGCGCAGCGCGCCTGGTGGACCCTCGTGCTCGGCGTGGGCTTTTCAGGAACGCTCGCACTCGCCCGGCGCGTAGGCCTCGCCACGGCGCCGGCCTGCCTCGCAGCCGCGGCGTTTGCGCTCTCGCCGCGCACGCTCACCACGCTCACGGCGATTTCCTCGGAGACGTGGCCGGTCATGCTCGCGCCGTGGGTCGTGCTCCCCTTCCTTCCGCGGGCCGACGGGACGCGGTCGAGCGCCTGGCGCACGGCGGCCGCGGCGACGCTGCCGGTTGCCTGCATGGGCGCGGTCAACGCGACGGCGACGCTCGCGGCCTGCGTCCCGGCCGCCCTTGTGGCGCTTGTCTATCACCGCCGGGCGCTGCTGCCGTGGCTCGCCGGCTGCGCGCTGGTGAGCGTGTGGTGGATCGGTCCGCTTCTCATCCTGGGCCGCTACGCGCCGCCGTTTACGGACTACATCGAGTCTTCGTTCGTCACGACGCGCTGGCTCAACCTCGCGGAGATCCTGCGGGGCACCACGAGCTGGTCGCCCTTCGTCGACAATGAACGCCTCGCCGGCACGTTGCTGGCCACCGAGCCTTTCTTCGTTCTCGTCACGGCGCTCGTCGCCGCGGTGGGCCTGGCGGGACTCACCAAGGCCCCGCGTGTGTGGACCGCGATGCTCCTTGTGGGCGTCGCGGTCCTCGGCTGCCACTACGCGGGCTACCTCGATTTCCTCGACGGCTCCGGCGCGGCGCTGCGCAACGTCCACAAATTCGATCCGCTCGTGCGCCTGCCGCTCGCGCTCGGCATCGGCTTTGCCTGGGCGGCGCTAAGCCGCCAGCGCAACTCTGGGCAACGCGCGACGGCGCTGGTGGCCGTGGCGCTGGTGGTGGGGGCATCGGCAAGCCCGGCGTTCACGGGCCGGCTCTTGCCGCGCGGGGCGTACGAGGCGGTGCCGCAGTACTGGCAGGACGCGGCGGACTTCCTCAATGCCCATGCACAGGGCACGCGCACCCTCTTTTTCCCCGAGCGTTCTTTCGCGCGCGAGGACTGGGGTTGGACGCGCGACGAACCGCTCCAGCCGCTGCTCGACGTGCCGTGGGCCGTGCGCGACGCGATTCCGCTCGTGCCGCCCGAGGCCATCCGCGGGCTCGACGGCGTCATGGCCGCGCTCCAGGCGGGCGACGCCTCGGGGCTCACGCGCCTGGGCATCGGCGCGCTCGTCGTCCGCAATGGCGTGGAGAAGCACGGCGCGCTCAAGGACGTCCCGGGCGAGGTCCACTCCTTCGGCGACGTGGACGTCATCCTCCTCAACGAACGGCCGGACATGCTGCTCGGCTCCACCGACCCGGTACGCGTGGCCGGCGGCGGCGAGTCCCTCGCCTTCCTACCTGGCGGGCCGTACTCCTTGGTGGACGCAGACGCGGACGTCGTCACAGATACGCCGTTGCTCGTGGACCGAAACTTCGGCACGCTCGACGGGCCGGTCTCCGCGCCGCTGCCCGCAGACGAGCCGACGCGCTCGCACAACGTGGAGCGCGACTATCCCTCGGCGGGCCCGATTGTGGCGGTAGAGGAACGTGGCGGCCACGTGCGCGCGTCGAGCTCTGCCGCGGACGCGAATGCCCTGGGCGGAGCGCGTCCGGCGCACTCGGTGACCGCGGCGGTAGACGGGGAGGATTCCACCGCCTGGTGGCCCGCACCTGGAGATACGGGCTGGCTGGAACTCGAAGGCGAGTTCCCGGCGCGCTCGACGCTCACGCTCACCGCGACGGCGGAGACGACCGTAACGGTCCGCAACGGCGACGCCTCCGTGAACGTCGATCTCGGCGAAGAACCCACCGAGGTCCGCATTCCCGGCGGGGCCGCGAGCGCGGTGCGGGTCGAGCTCCACGAGCGTGTGGGTCTCGCCAACGCGCAGGTCGAGGGGCATGAGATCACCCGGACCGTCGTTGTGCCGGATAGCTCGCCGAAGGCGCGCGCCTTCCTCTTCCAGCGCGCCATCGTGGACACCGGCGTCCTCATTCGCGAGTTCACCGCCCCGCGGGACATGTCGCTGAAGCTCGACGCAGACCGCCCCGTGGACATCGACGGCGAGACCTACGAGCCCGGCGCGACCGTCCCCCTGGCCGCGGGCACGCACGAGCTGCGCACCCGGGCGAAGGTCGTCCGCCTCGGCGAGGCGGACGCAGGCGCGTACGCCGCGACCGGCCGCGACATCACCGCCGCAGACTCGGACCGCCTGCTCGTCACCACGCGCGCCTTCAATCAGGGCCTGCGCGGCTACCTCGGCGACACGGAACTCGAGCCCCGCGAGGTCGACGCCGCGTCCCAGGCCTTCGTCATCCCGGCAGGCGCGGCGGGCGAGTTCCGGCTGGAGTTCGCCGGGGAGCGCGCTTACCGTCTCGCACTGCTGGGCGGCGGCTGCCTCGCACTGCTCACGGTGGCGGGTTGCCTGCTCCTCCTCGCTCGCCCGCGCCGCGGTCACTTCGCACACGCGGCACGGGTTCCCGTTCCGCTCCTGGCGCTCGTGGCGCTGGCAGCGGCGGGCCCGGCGGGGCTTGCTGGGGGCATCGGCGGCTTCGCGGCGGCGCGGTGGACAACTCTGCGCCCGAGCTGGCTGTGCGCCGGACTCATGGCCACCGCGGGCCTCATCCTCGCGCGCGGGCCCTGGGGCTCAGGACACTACGCGGGCGATTTCTGGCTGCTCGCGGCCTTCGCGGGCGCGAGCCTCGGCGCGCTGGCCGCCAGCCACGCGGACGCGGGGACCTCGACCCAGTAGTAGCTCGCCGCCGCGATAGGGATGGTGAGCGCGGCCGTCGCGATAAGCACGAGGAAGAAATAGCCCGAAAAGAGTGGCAAGCCGGTGAGCGGAAAGACGACCCACAGCACGGCGACGTGCCACAGGAAGATGGCGTACGACCACAGGCCGAGCCGACGCATGAGAGGGGATTCCAGGACGGGTGAGCGCGTGCCCAGCGCGTAAGGCACGACGATGGCCGCGGCGAAGACGGCGCCCACTGCGACGCGGCGCGCGAACTCGCCGGGCGTGGGGTGCGTCAGTCCCTGCGGCCCGAACCACTCCCGGGAACCGAGCCACACGCACCCCGCGGCGAGTACCCAGAACGGCCACGCGCGGCGCGGGGCGCGAACGCGGCCTTCGAGCTCCGCGGCGGTCATGCCCACGGCGAACCACGCGGCGTACGCGGGCGGCCAAATCTGCGCGTTGACGCCGGTGAAGTCCTCAATGGGGGCTGCAACCCACGCCCAGCCGAGGCTGAGTGCTGCGACGGAGCCGAGGGCGATCAGGCGTGCGCGCAACGACCGGAAAGAAGGCAGCCACGGCAGCACGAGATAGAACGCGAACTCCACGCACAGCGACCACAGCTGAGTCACGCCGGAGGCCAGACCGTCCGGAACGTAAATCTGGGTCGCGGTGAGCGTGGACAGGACCTGCACCACGGAGAAGGACGCGCCGGGCAACGCGAGGAACACCACGGCTACGCAAGCCCAATACGCAGGCATAACGCGGCGAAAGCGCGCGAGGTAATAGCCCGCCGGCGAGTGCGCGTCGCGGCGGCGCCACAGCACGAAGGCAGACAGCGCGAAGAAGACCGCCACGAAGTAGTCGAGCCGCTCGGCCCAGGCCCAGCCCGTGGCGGTCTGGAAGCTCACGTGCGTGACGAGCACGCCCAGCGCCGCGACCGCGCGCAGGCCGTCTAACGCGGGTACGTGCTGCGGTAAGGTATTGGCCATCGTCTGCCCAACTTAGCACCAAAGGATGTCCCTTTATGGCCCGCTCGCCCTTGCCGTGGCTCGTTATCGCCGCGATCCTCGCGCTGCTCGCGGGCGTGCTCGTGCCCTCGCTCGTGGTGGGACGCTCCATCCGGCTCGCCGACGACGTGGAATTCCACGCCGTCACTGAACCAGCCGCGGTCCTCGTGGAAACCGGTGCGACCACGGTGCGCATGGACAACACCTACATCACCTCGCCGAACGAGGAGGATGATGCGCTGGTCCAGCTCGACGCCACCAAGGATTTCTACCGCATGCCCGAGGGCCAGCCGGAAGACCGATCCGCGCATCTGTCCGCCTCGCTCACGCTCAACCGCGAATCCGCCTATCCGGAGGCGGGTCTCGCGAGCCACCAGTCCTTCGCGGTGCGGCAGCTCAACCTCGACGCGTCCATCGACAACGGCGACATGGAGGGGCTCACCGCGTTCTTCCCCGCCGACACGGAGCAGCGTTCCTACCCGTACTTCGACTTCATCGCGCAAGAGGCCGTACCCATCGACTACACGGGGAAGTCCAAGCGCGGCGGAATCGACGTCTACGAGTTCCACCAGCACATCGACGCCCTACCGGCCCAAGACATCCTCGCGCGCACGGCCGAGTACGCGACCGAAAATGATCCCACGTTCACCCCGGACGATCTGCGTCGCCGCGGCCGCGCCGAGGACTTCTACACGGACGAGGAACTCGCCCACTTCGGTCTGAAGAAGGACACCGCCGTGGTCCTCGACTCGTTCTATTCGGTCGATCGCACCGTCACCGTCGACCCGGCCACGGGCACCATCCTCGACGTAGACGAAAATTTTTCCTTCGTCTGGGCCACGGACGCCAAGCAGGCGCGCGATACCTCGATCCCGCCCGAGCGCCGCGCCGTCTTCGTGGGCGATCTGCACTGGGACCAGGCCACGCAGGACTCCGCGCTTGAGCTCGCGCGCCCCACGGTTCGCCTCCACAAGGCCATGGGCTTGGTGAGCTGGGTGGGCAAGGGGCTCGCTGTCGTGCTCCTCGCCGCCGCGGGGCTCACGTACCTGCGCCGCCGCGACCATGTTTAGGCGCGCCTGGCCCGTCCTCTGGGGCACCGCGCTCGTGCTCGCGGTGACCTGGCCGTTCCTCCTGCCCGGCTCCGAGTTCCTCTGGCGCGACATGGCCGTGCCCGAGACCTTCGGGCTCACCCCAGCCAACTTCGGCGCTGGCGACCTCGCCGCGCGCGCCGCTCCCCAGGACGGCGTCTTCGCCCTCTTCTCCACGCTCCTGCCTGCACCATTCCTGCTGCGCGCGCTCGTCATCTCCGCCGCCGCGGCCGCCGCCTGGGGCGCATGGCTGCTAGCGCGGAGTTCACCGGCACCCGCGATGTTCCTCGCCGTCATCAATCCCTTCACCGTCGAGCGCCTCCTCCAGGGCCAATGGTCGTTGGCCGTCGCCGCGTGGCTGCTCGTACTCCTCACCGCCGCAGGACTGCGCGGCCGCCCCTATCTCGCGTGGGCCGCGCTCTTCGGCGCCTCTCTCACGCCCACCGGCGCGCTCCTCGGTCTCGCCACGGGCGTCGCCACGGTCAAGGGCCGCCGCCTGGCCACCGCGGGCCTGGGCCTCGCGGTCTGCATCCCGTGGCTCGTGCCCGGGCTCATCGACTCCCTCCACCCCGCCCCGCTTTCCGATGCCCCCTCCTCCGTCGCCGCCTTCGCCCCCCGCGCCGAGGCTGGCACCGGGACGTTGGGCTCCCTGCTGCAGCTCGGCGGTCTATGGAACGCGGACGCGCTCCCGGCTTCGCGCCAGGCGGGCTTCGCAGTCTTCGGGTTTGGAGTGCTTGCCTGCGTCCTCGTGGGCCTGCGCCGCGTATCGTGGCCGCTGCTCGCGCTCGGCGCGGCGGGCCTGGGCGGGGCGATTGCGTGTTGGCTGCTGCCGGACGTACTCGCGAGCGTCATCGACGCCTTCCCCGGCGCCGGCATCCTCCGCGACTCCGGCAAGCTCGTGGCCCTCGCGCTTCCGGCCTACGTCGCGGCGCTGGGCGCGCTCGACCGGCGCGGCATCGTCGCGGCGCTCGTGTGTCTCGTGCTCCAGATGCCCGACGCCGCGACCTCGGTGAGCGTCCTCGCCCCGCGCGAGTCCTCCATCGACGCCCGCCTCGTGGGCGAGCTCTCCGGCCGCGCGACCTTCTTCGCGGATCGTCCCAGCCTCGTCGAGGTCACCGCCCAGGACGGCACGCGTGCACCTGCCGTGGACCCGTATTCCAAGGCGGTCGCGCAGGTCGCCTCCGGCGAGCTCGTCGTCGACGGACAGGTCGTCGATGCGCCCTCGCCTCGTTGGGTCGCCGCTCGCGCCGCGTGGGAGGCCCGCGATACGGCCGAGCTCGAGCGGCTCGGCATCGGCGCCATCGTCGAGGACGGCCGCGTCGTCGCCGCCACGAACGCCCCCGCCCCACGCGCGCCGTGGGTTCTCACCGTCGCGTGGCTGCTCCTGCCGCTCGCGGTGCTCCTCGTCGCCGCCTTCCGGCGCGCCTCTGCCGAGTAATCCACAGGCTAGGCGCTCATGGTTGCCCACTGGGTTGTGCAAAAGCCGAGTTATCCACAGATTTGCACGCTCATCGTTGCAGGCCTTGACAGGTTTTTATAGCTTCAAAGCCATGACCACTTTCGTCTCTCGGCTCAAGGAAGAAAACG
>NZ_KV796444.1:0-299 GCF_001809185.1 Corynebacterium sp. HMSC072G08 | reverse complement strand
CCGACATAAAAACAACAAACAACAACTACATACACACTGCAAGCCCAGACACCACCATGTGGTGCCTGGGCTTACAGTCGTTTAAGCCCCCGATTGTCTGTCGTGACCGTGCTTTCCTTCAAGTCTCACGCGCGGCGGCCAGGTGCCAGCGACTGAGAGGAGGGTCAGGCACACGCGATCGGCTACAGCGACGCCGACCGCAACGCCGGCGCACGGGCTACAGCCTCCGAAAAATACACGAGTCACACAAATTCCCCTGATTCTTGGACGACTCATTCACACTTCAACGCACGTAGCGG
>NZ_KV796443.1:0-3348 GCF_001809185.1 Corynebacterium sp. HMSC072G08 | reverse complement strand
CGTAGCGGACACACATTTTGCTACTTAGCCCTGGTCATCGTGTACTCCTTGGTGGAAGAGCTGGGCGAAAATGCAAAAAGACCTGAGCCCCACGCGCGCCCTTGAAAGGCGAGCGTGTTGCTCAGGTCTTGCCCCGAACTAAATCGGGTTACAATCCGCGTCCCAGCGTTACTGGAAACCTGTTCTTATGATGCTGCGGAGCGCTCATAAAAGTCAAGAAAAGTGTGGTACTTCACGAAAGTGACGAGATGCCCCATGAGGTGCTCATGTCGGGGGCCTGATTACTGTGTACTGAGAGAAGTAGCCGCACCGCAGTATCCCAGGAGAGACGACGATGAGCGAAGAACGTGAGCCGATGAATGCAGTCCCGAGCAGCAGCCCCGAGCTGCGTACCCAGTTGGCGCAGCAGCTAGCTGAGCTCGTTCCGGAAGCGTTCAGCGACGGCAGGATCGACGTCGCGAAGCTCGGTGAGCTCCTTGGCGAGGATGCTTCCGATGCCGCCGAGCGCTTCGGCTTGTTCTGGCCTGGGAAGAAGCGTGCCATGCGGGCAGCACAGCAGCCCACTACCGCCACGTTGCGGCCCGATAAGGCCAACTCCAAGGAGTGGGATACCACCGAGAACGTCTTCATCGAGGGCGACAACCTGGAAGTCCTCAAGGTTTTGCAGAAGCACTACCACGGCAAAATCAAGATGATCTATATCGATCCGCCGTACAACACGGGTCACGATTTCGTCTATCCGGACAACTTCAAAGAGGGGATTGGCACCTATCTCGACTGGTCGAAACAAGTCAACGAGGAAGGCAAGAAACTCTCCTCCAACTCTGAGTCGGAGGGGCGTTTCCATTCCAACTGGCTCAACATGATGTATCCGCGCCTGAAGCTCGCGCGCAACCTGCTTAGCCAAGACGGCGTCATCTTCGTGAGTATTAGCGATGACGAGTACTCGCACCTAAAGAAGTGCCTCGATGAAATCTTTGGCGAGCTGAACTTCGAAGGCTCGATCCACTGGCGCCGGCGCCACAATCAGCCCAATGACCCCACCAAGCTCATCGGGCTTGTGGCCGAGCACATTCTGGTCTACGCACGGAACTCGGCGCATCTCAAGCGCGCTGGCGTGGGCAAGCTGCCGCTCACGGGCAAATTCACGAACCCCGATAACGACCCGCGCGGACCGTGGAATTCCAAGCCATGGAAGGTGGGTGCAGGCCAAGGCGGTTCCTCGTACACGATTGTTTCGCCTACGGGCGTCGAGTTCAACGAGGTGTGGATGGGCGAGAAGGCGACCTTTGAAAGGCTGCTTGCTGATAACCGCATTGTCTTCACCAAGGGCGGCGACGGCTTGCCGCGCAAGAAGCAATTCCAGTCCGAGCGTGAGGAAAGCGGTCAGTCCGCCACCAACTGGTTCCCGCATGAATTGTTTGGCAGCAACCAGGAAGGCTCCGCAGAAGTCGCTGAACTCTTCGGTGTAAAAAGCATTTTCAGCAACCCCAAGCCCACGAAGCTGCTGCAGAACTTGGTGCGCCTGGGCAATCTGAACGACGGCGATATTGCCCTGGACTTCTTCGCGGGATCCGGAAGCCTGGCGCATGCCGTCATGCAGCTTAATGCCGAGGACGGCGTGCGTCGCCGTACCATTCAGGTGCAGCTTCCTGAACCCACACCGGAGAACTCCGCAGCGCGGAAGGTCGGCTTCGAGGACATCGCGAGCATCTCCCGTGAGCGCATCCGGAGGGCAGGTGACAAAGTGGCCGCCGAGTACGCCGAGGTGATCGCACAACGCGAGGTGCCCCTCGATACGGGATTCCGTTCCTACGTGCTTTCGGATACCAACTTTGTGAAGTGGCAGACGGCGGCGGATACGGACGTGACGACGCTGGAGCAGCACTTGCTAGACCTGCGCGGAAGCGTGGACGACGACGCTACGGTGGATGACATCCTTGCGGAAATCCTCATTAAACAGGGATTGTCGCTCACTGAGAAGATCCGTGACTGCGACATCGCCGGCGCGGGTTATAAGGCCGTGGTTCGCAGCGACGGGGCTGGCGGTGAAGAGGTTGCGGTTTTGGCGTATCTCGACGAGCATGTCACCCCGACTCTCGCGCAGTTGCGTGATGCGGTCGCCATGAAGCCAGTGCAGTTCATCATTCTGGAAGATGCGTTCCAGGGAGACGACGAGTTGAAGACCAACCTCGTCCAGATGTGCCGTACTGCGGGTGTGGATCTCTGGACCGCCTAGGGGTAATGGCAGACCTTTTCGTTCGAACTGGTATGGAGGTACCCCATACCAGGCAGGGGCCACACTATATTTTGCTGCACAAAAGAGGGACTGTGGGTGAATACCAGCTATTAGTTTTGCGAAGGTCTTCCCACGGCGCGGACTGGGGTTTAGGCTACGGGTTGTAAGCAGAAAGCGGACAGAAAGGACGCGAATGGACGAAAGTCAAGCGCATTATTACTCAGACGGTTTCTCCCTGATGTAGTGCGAAAATAGCGGCATAGCCATAATCCACAACTTCTTTTTTAACAACGATTGTACGAAGTACAGGAGCTTAAAAGCACAATGCATATAGGACGAAACGTCGTCCCGGACCAGCGCCACACAACCTAGCTTCTAGCCCTTTTACCTACAGGTTTGCAGCGGAATAACCACTGATTCGATCCGCACCACGGCTCCGCGAAGCTTTAACGAAGTAGCTCACACACGGTCCGGGATTTTTATTGGTTTTCTAGGCCTTTACTTGTGCTGAACCGGGTTGATTTGGGAAGCATGTGAACGATGGCGCGGGCCACGTGCTTTGCGCTTGCTTGCATGTCCACTGAGAGGCATACGGTCCAATCGTGGCTAACTCTAGGGTCCGGATCTGTTGCTGTTGCTACTGTTCGGTGCGTGCCGCTTCTTCTTGCTTGCGCTGGGCTTCGTGCTTCGCGATGACTTCAGCATCGTGACGCAGCGCGTAGTGAATACATCCTTGTGGTTGGAGAGCGCAGGAACCTGTGTTCGCTGGCCACTGGGATGCTGCACTTTCACATTCGTCCTGTGAGTTGTAGGGGGTCGCGTAAGAACCACTTGTATCCATGGTCAGCTTCGTGCAGAACGACTGGATCCTGGTGGCTCGGTTCTTGCGCAGGCGCTGTGGGTTCTGACGTCGCTAGTTCGTTGTGTTCGGTCGTGGGGGGGCTCTGTCGTTTGGTGTGTTGTGCTGCTGCTCGTTGCCGGAGGAGTCGTCGTGCTTGTTTTCGTCGGGGACTCTTTCACTGTGGTGACGTGGGTAATGGTGACCGGTTCGGACTCGCCCGTGTTGCAAGCCGTTAGCGGCTCTTCCGGTTTTAGAGTGCATTGATTAG
>NZ_KV796442.1:0-414 GCF_001809185.1 Corynebacterium sp. HMSC072G08 | reverse complement strand
CTTCGCATCTTTGAGGACCTCCCGCTTTAAAGCTGCGTTGAACGACTCGGCGAGCGAATTATCCGCGCTGGTTCCCACCGCGCCCATCGACTGGGCAACGCCCAAGCGCTTGCATGTTGCCTGGAACTGCGACGAGGTATACACGCTTCCATGATCCGAGTGGAAAATCGCACCATCAAGACCTCCTCGCAGGTGGGAAGCGTTTTCGAGAGCCTCTTCTACCAGTTCGGTACGCATGTGATTTGCGATAGCAAAGCCGACAAGCTTGCGAGAAAAGCAATCAATCACTGTTGCTAAGTACATGTTCGCCCCGTCTGCGATCGGCAGATACGTAATATCGCCAACCAACACACGATTGGCAGCACAGGCTGTGAAGTCACGGTTCACCAAGTCTGCGAACACGCGCCGGCCTTT
>NZ_KV796441.1:0-6291 GCF_001809185.1 Corynebacterium sp. HMSC072G08 | reverse complement strand
CCGTAGCGGACACACATTTTGCTACTTAGCCCGAAAACCGCCGCTTTCCCTTGATTTAAAGGGAAAGTGGCGGTTCTTTTGTACGTCTTAAGGGACGCGCGAGAAGCCTTAGTTGAAGGAGTCTCCGCAGGCGCAGGAGCCGCCAGCGTTCGGGTTATCGATGGTGAAGCCCTGGGACTCGATGGTGTCCGCGAAGTCGATCTTGGCGCCGGTGAGGTATGGGACGCTCATCTTGTCAACGACGAGGTTGACGCCGTCGACGTTGTCGACCTTGTCGCCGTCGAGGGTGCGGTCGTCGAAGTAGAGCTGGTAACGCAGGCCAGCGCAGCCACCCGGCTGGACAGCGATGCGCAGCGACAAGTCGGTGCGGCCTTCCTGCTCGAGCAGAGCCTTTGCCTTGGCGGCAGCGGCCTCAGTCAGGATGACGCCAGTTTCGGAAACGGGAGCGGTCATTATCTTCTCCTTGAAAATACGGTCCGTAAAGTGTCCCCCACCCTACTCCGAATTTTTCCGGCCTTAAAGCGCCGGCACGCGTACTCGGAGGATGGGCCAGCGTCCACGAGGAAGCGGCAGACGCTGGAATAAACGGTTCAACGTGCGAGACAGCTGCCTTATTCCCACCACATTTCCCACCTTTCACCCCGGCCTTGTAGTCTTGGATTTCGTGAGTAATAGCAGCGAAAACACCACCGGAGCAGACCAGCCCCGCAAGGGCTACACCCCACCCAAGGGACGCCCCACGCCCAAGCGCAACGAGCAGGAAATCGCGCGCGGCGTGCGACGCGACCCGAACGGGGCATCGGAAGCCCAGCGCTACCAGCACCGCAAGGAGCTGAAGAAGTCCATGTCCAAGGAGGAATGGAAGGACTACAAGCGCAAGGAGCGCGAGGAGCGTAACAAGCGCAACAAGGAGGCGCAGAAGCGCATGGAGGCTGGCGACGAGCGCTACCTCCTGCCGCGCGATAAGGGCGAGGTCCGCCGCTTCGTGCGCAACTGGGTCGATAGCCGCCGCTTCCTCAATGAGTGGGCCATGCCGTTTATGATCGTCCTCCTCGTCATCCTCTTTATCGGCATGTACAACCCGACGTTCGCGAATATCTCCACGCTCATCGCGATGGTCTTCATCGTCATCTTCGCCGTCGAGGGCGTGTGGCTGGCCCGCAAGGTCAATAACGCGGTGCGTCTCAAGTTCCCTGGCACCACCGAGGCCGGCTTCGGCCTGGGCTTTTACGCCTACGGCCGCGCCACCCAGCCGCGCAAGTGGCGCACCCCGCGCCCGCAGGTCGAGCGCGGCGCCGAGGTCAAGTAGGCCCACATGGCGCAGTTCGAGTCCGTTCCGGTCCCTGACGCCCAGGCTGCCGATGCCACCGCGCTCGCCCTCGGCTCCACGCCCCTCGGCGTGTCCTTGGGTACGGTCAATGCTCCCGCTGTATGGCTCTCAGCCTGCCAAGGCGAGGTTCCCGCGCATGCTCCGCGACGTCCGCGCCTTGTGGTTTTCGTCGGCGAGAACGGCATCGCCACTCGCCAGCGCGACGGGGTAGGACTCTCTGCTTTCGCTCCCGAGGCCACCGCGCAACAGGCACAACAGCTCGCTGACGGCCTCTCCCCGGCCGCCGTCCTCGCCGGTCGCCTGGGCGTGGGCCTGCGCACCGTCGACTGCCCACCCGCTGCAGCCATCGACGTCGAGAACGCCTGCACCCCCGAGGGCCTCGAGGAAGCCCTCGCCCTCGGCGCCCGCGCTGCCGACGAAGAAATCGACGCCGGCACTGATTTCCTCATCCCCGGCGACCTGGGCGTGGGTTCCACGACCGTCGCCGCCGTCGTCATGGCGCGCCTCACCGGCACCGAACCCGTCGTCATCGTGGGCCCCGGCTCCGGAATCACGGACGAGGCGTGGAAGACCAAGGTCGCTGTCCTGCGCGACGCGCTCTTCCGGACGCGCAACCTCTCCGACCCACTGGAAATCCTCCAAGTCTCCGGCGGCCCGACCCTCGCCGCGCTCACGGGTTTCATCGGTCGCGCCGCCGCACGCCGCACGCCACTGCTCATCGACTCGCCGCTCCTGACGGTTGCCGCGGTCCTCGCCGAGCGCCTCGCCCCCGGCACCCGGCGCTGGATCTACGCCGCGAATACCTCCTGCGAGCCCGCGCATACGCTCGCGCTCCAAGACTTGGGCCTCACGCCGCTGCTCAACACGCTCACCACGACCGGCCAGGGCCTCGGATCGCTCTTCGCCTATCAGCTCCTCGCGGCCAGCCTCGAGCTCGTCGCCGACGAAGTCGCCGCCGTCCAGGCCGCCGCAGACCCCGCCTAGACCATCCGGATTCCAGGACAACGAAGGCCACACAACCGCCACGTTGTGGGGCCTTCGTTGTCCTGAGATTCCGCACGCAGCCCGTGGAGACAAAATAAAAGGACCCCGAGGGGTCCTTCCTTTACGCGCTCATTACTTCACGAGCGTGTGCAGCCAACCGTGCGTGTCTTCGACCGCACCGTGCTGAATGCCAGTGAGCTGCTCGCGCAGCGCCATGGTGGTCGTGCCAGCCTCGCCGCCGTTGACCTTGAAGTCGATGCCGTCGCCCATGACGTGGCCGACTGGTGTGATGACCGCGGCGGTACCGCAGGCAAAAGCCTCGGTCATCTTGCCGGACTCTGCATCCTCGCGCCACTCGTCGTAGCTCACGCGACGCTCTTCGACCTTGAGCCCCATGTCTTCGGCGACCTGCAGCAGCGAGTCACGCGTAATACCCGGCAGCAGCGAACCGGACAGCGCCGGAGTCACCAGCGTCTGGTTACCTTCCTCGCCGTAGACGAACGCGAGGTTCATGCCGCCCATCTCTTCGATGTACTTGCGGTCGATGGCGTCGAGCCAGACCACCTGGTCGCAGCCCTTCTCCGCTGCCTGCGCCTGTGCGAGCAGCGAGGCAGCGTAGTTGCCCGCGAACTTCGCAGCACCCGTACCACCCGGGGCAGCACGGACGTAGTCGGTAGACAGCCATACGGAGACCGGATTGACGCCACCGGTGAAGTACGCGCCCGCCGGGGACGCAATCACGATGTAACGGTACGTCGCAGCCGGGTGCACGCCCAGGGAAACCTCGGTGGAGATCATGAACGGACGCAGGTACAGCGCAGCCTCGCCGCCCGCGGCTGGGACCCAATCCTTGTCGATCTCGGTGATCTGGCGCAGGGACTCGATGAACTCATCCACCGGCAGCTCCGGCATAGCCATGCGCTTAGCCGAGTTGGCCATGCGGTTGGCGTTAGCCTCCGGACGGAACGTGGCAATGGTGCCATCCGGCTGGCGGTAGGCCTTGATGCCCTCGAAGATGGCCTGGCCGTAGTGGAAAACATTGGAAGCCGGGTCCATGCTAAACGGCGCATACGGGCACACCTGAGCGTCGTGCCAGCCGTCCTTCTCGTTCCAGTCGATGGTGACCATGTGGTCGGTAAAGTGCTTACCAAAGCCCGGGTTCTCGAGAATCTTCGCACGTTCCTCCGGGGAGGTCGGGGTGGGGTTCTTCGTCACGTTGTATTTCAAAGTCATGGCCTCTAACTTACTCTTTTTCTATCGCTCCACAGGCCACCCCCGTCAAATTTTTTCGCCTACAGTAGGCAGACAGTGCACTATTCATCTCGTTTCATTTGGAGGTCTTTCTCGTGACTGATTCTTCCCACGGCCCGCTGCTGGGCGTTTCCCCCACCGTTGAGCTCGCGACCGCCGCGCCCAAAGCTGCCGATGCCCTCCTCATCGCCGCCTTCCGCGGCGACGACGGCCTGGAAGTCCCTGGCTCCGCACTGCTCGATGCTGACGCAGTCCGCGCCACCTTCGACGCGCTGTCTGCTGTGGGTGCCACCGGCAAGTCCGGCGAGGTGACCCGCGTGCCAGCGCCGTCCGCCATCACCGAGGCGACCGGCGCACGCTCCATCGTCGCCGCCGGCCTGGGCGAGTCCGAAGACCTCACTGACGAGACCGTCCGCGTCGCCGCGGGCAACGCCGCTCGCGCGCTCGCGGGCGTGGGCACCGTCGCCACGACTCTCGGCGACTTCGCGCTCGGCGCCGCTGTCGAGGGCATCGCCCTGGGCGGCTACGTCCACCGCGGCCTGCGTTCCTCGGAGCTCGAGGATCCCCAGCGCCCTGCCACCGTCGTCTTCGTCTCCTCCGACGAGACCGCCGCGACCGACTTCGAGCGCGCACGTCTTACCGCCGAGGCCACGATCTTTGCCCGCAACCTCGTCAACACCCCGTCTAACCTGCTCTACCCGGAGTCCTACGCGAACTACCTCGCCGAGACCGCCCGCTCCACCGAGGGCCCAGCCGGTGGCGTCGAGGTCGAAGTGCTCGACGAGTCCGCGCTCGAAGAGCAGGGCTTCGGCGGCATCCTCGCCGTGGGCCGCGGCTCCGCCCGCCCACCGCGTCTCGTCCGCCTGTCCTACCGTCCGTCCGGCGCCACCCGCGACGTCGCGCTCGTAGGCAAGGGCATCACCTTCGACACCGGCGGCATCTCGCTCAAGCCGGGTGCCGGCATGTGGGACATGATTTCTGACATGGGTGGCTCCGCGTCCATGGCCGCCGCGGTCTTCGCCGCCGCCAAGCTGGGCTTGAACGTCAACGTCACCGCCACCTTGCCGCTCGCAGAGAACATGCCTGGCGGCAACGCCACGCGCCCCGGCGACGTCATCACGCACTACGGCGGCATTACCTCCGAGGTCCTCAACACGGACGCCGAGGGCCGGCTCGTCCTCTCCGACGCCATCGCGCGCGCCAGCGAGGACAAGCCGGATTACCTCATCGAAACCGCCACGCTCACCGGCGCCCAGATCGTCGCCCTCGGCGAGCGCACTGCCGGCGTCATGGGCTCCGAGGACTTCCGCGACCGCGTCGCCGAGATCGGCCGCGAGGTCGGCGAGAAGGCCTGGGCCATGCCGCTGCTCGAGGAGCACGAGGAGGCCATCAAGTCTCCGGTCGCCGATATCCGCAATATCCACACGAAGCGCGAGGGCGGCATGGAATTCGCCGGCACCTACCTCCAGCGCTTCGTCGGCGAGGACATCGAGTGGGTCCACATCGACGTCGCAGGCCCTTCCTGGAACGGCGGCTCGCCGTACGGTTACACCACTAAGCGCGCCACCGGCGCCCCGGTCCGCACCGTCATCGCCGCGCTCACTGAGCTCGCCGACAAAAAGTAGCACTCGCTCAGCGCGGAGCTCCCCGTCCACGCCAACGGCGCCTGTCCCTCAGCGGGGGCAGGCGCCGTTCCCCGTTGTGCAATTACTCCGCGTCGTCAGGGTCGTCGGGGCGATGCACGGCTTCGCCCGTATCCGGGTTCTGGCCTCGCTCGAAGCGCTCACGACGCAAGCGCTGTTCCTCGCGCTTGCGCAGCAGCCGTTCGCGTTCCATGCGGTCGCGCATGCGCTGCGGATAGCCGGTCTCTTCCACGTCGTACACGGGGCAGCCCAGCAGCTTCGCCACCGCGTCGATGCCCTTTGGGCCGCCGATAAACCGCCGAATGTAGTCACCGTTTTCATCCACGACAACCACGGACATCTCGTTGACCACCGTCTCCGGCTCAATGAACGCTTCGACGAAGGCGCGGCCTGCCACCCACTCGCTGAGCGCCTGGGCATCCGCCTGCCGGATCGTCTCCCCCGGCCCGCGCGGCGGGCGCAGCTGGGAGCGCGAGCTGTTGCGACGGAAGATATTGAACATAGTGGCCTATCCTACCCGCGCCACCTCACCCCACGGCATCTGAGCGCGCAGCAACGCAACGCCGTGAGCGAACACGCATCGTGGTCACGTCACCATGACCGGCGGCGCGCGGTGTGCCCCGCCCTAAAGGGGGCAAAGAGATAGGACCAGATACACACGCGAAGTCGCGCGTCGCGGTAGGATTGGGCATCAGATTTATCATTATCCAACTTTCGAGGAGTCAAATAACTCATGGCGCAGTCCGTTGTGATGCCCGAACTGGGCGAATCCGTAACTGAAGGCACTATTACCCAGTGGCTGAAGTCCGTGGGCGACACCGTCGAGGTCGACGAGCCGTTGCTCGAGGTGTCCACCGACAAGGTTGACACTGAAATCCCCTCGCCGGTCGCGGGCACGATCCTTGAGATCAAGGCCGAAGAAGACGACACCGTTGAGGTTGGCTCCGTTATCGCCATCATCGGTGAAGAAGGCGAGTCCGCGGACGCTGAAGAGTCCGCACCCGCTGCTGAGGACAAGGCCGCGGAGAAGGAAGAGCCCAAGGCTGAAGAAAAGGAAGAGAAGTCCGCACCGGCTTCCTCCGG